>CAZAHZ010000140.1:0-8993 GCA_964485055.1 uncultured Candidatus Cloacimonadota bacterium | reverse complement strand
TTTACGAATATATACATAATTTTATTTTTTAAGGCAAAGTGCGAAAGTCAGGTTAGTCGAATTTATAGCCACGAACCACACGAGCATTTTTTTGCAGGCAGGAGCTTATCTATGATGAGCTGGTTGTTTGCGTACCCAGACCATCCTGGTCTGGATTAGTCAGGAATTATTTTGAGGAATTATCGCTAAATTGAAGATTGTAAAGTGTCTGGTAGCGGGGATTGGTTGCCAGGAGTTCCTGATGTGAGCCTTCGCCGACAATTTTTCCTTTATCAAGGACGATAATTTTATCGGAATTAAGAATAGTGGAAAGGCGATGAGCGATCATGACAACAGTCCGGTCACGAGTAGCCTGATCAATAGCCTTTTGCACCTTTTGTTCGGCTTCAGTATCCAGGGAGCTGGTAGCTTCATCAAAAATCAGGATGGGAGGGTCTCCAACAATACTTCGGGCTATACATAGCCGCTGTTTTTGACCACCGGAAAGGTTTCCTGCTTTAGTATCAAGAAGTGTATCATAGCTATTTTTAAGCCCAACGATAAATTCATCAGCATTGGCAATTTTAGCAGAATTGATAATAGTTTCACGGTCAATTTCATCCAGCGAGCCGTAGGCAATATTATTGATGATCGTATCCGTGAAAAGGACAGAATCCTGAGTAACAGTGCCAAAGAGCAGTCTCAGGTCTTTTATTTTGATCTTTTTAAGCGGTATGCCATCTACCAGAATTTCACCGGAAGTGTTATCATACATCCTGGTTAGCAGATTTGTAATCGTGGTTTTTCCTGAACCGCTGCTGCCGACGAGAGCGATTTTTTCGCCTTTCTTGATAGTGAGATCTACATCATGCAGAACATCTGATCTGCCATCATAAGAGAAACAGACTTTCCGTAAAACAATCTCGGAATCGAAACTGCTTTTATCTATGGGAGCCGGGTCTTCAATGATCTCGCTATGCTGATCCAGAATTTCGGAGATCCTTTTCAGTGAAACCAGGGCTTTTCTTATTTCGGCATAAGTCTTAGTCAGGTTTTTAACAGGCTGAAGCATGGAGAAAATAGCAAAAAGAAAAGCCATAAAGTTTCCAAAAGAAAAAGTGCTATGGGGAGCCAGTACCAGCCTGCCACCGACTACCAGAACGATGGCTCCGATCATAACGCTGTTCAGTTCAGAGATAGGAGTGCTAAAAAGACTATATATTCTGGATTTCAGCCAGAATTGAAACTGCTTTTGGTTGATATCGCAGAATTTTTCATATTCGATTTTTTCACGAGAAAAGGCTTTCACGATCTTGATGCTGGAAAGAACCTCTTCCACATTGCTGAAGAGATGAGACATTTGATTTTGGATACGGCGGGCGTATTTTTTAACTTTTGTGCCGATCATGGTAACGAGAATAGAAAAAACAGGAAGAATGATCAGGGAGATAAGGAATAGTCTGCTATTGATCGAAAGGGCAGTGATCATATAAACTATGATCAAAATCACATCCTGAAATGAACGGAACATAGCATCAACGAACATGACATTGACGATCTGGACATCATTGACCATGCGAACCAGCGAGTCACCAATCTTGTTTTTGTTAAAGAACGCCAGGCTCTGGTAAAGATATTTATGAAACATCAGGTTTCGGACTTCTCTGATAGTGTAGCCCTGAAGATAAGAAAAAAGGAATTTTTGCACATAGTAGAAAACATTTTTAAAAAGCGTGAGAGAGAAAAATAAAATGGCGATTGTCCATAGCAGCATGATTGGATCAGATTGCTTCATTATGAGGGAGAGTTGCTCCAGAAAAGGCTTGTAATTTTCTGCCGTAAAGATCACTTTCCAGCTTCCGGAAGTAGTGATATAATCAGAAATCGTCATCCGGCTTACCAGCCAGAACTGGGAGAAATTCTGATAAATAATTGCAGGTCTCTCAGTAACAAAAACATTATCTAGTAAGGGTATGATCATAAGAATGCTTACACCACTGAACAAGGCGAAACCTAAGGTGGAGAGCAATCCGCCGAGGATATAAACCCAGCGCCTGATCATAATGCGATATATCTTCAATAAATTTTTCATTTAAACTCTCATTAATACCTTATTCAGACTAAATCTGACAGACGTGTATCTTTTTTCAGGTTAATATTAATGTCAAATATTAGGGTATATTTTTTTTGGTATCCCTCAGAAATTTTTTAAAAATTATCTCCTCTACCGTACGGGCAGACCCGTGTGTCTGCCCTTATATAACATGAATTCCAGCTAATTGACGATAGCCTTGAAACATGAAAAAGAGGGCAGACACATGGGTCTGCCCGTACAGTTTACGCTAACATAACTATCTCTGTAATTAAACAATATCTATATCTGGCTGATATTAAAAGAGAAGATGCCTGTTAAGATATATTTTTTCTATTTTGCGTATAGATACCTTTTAATTTTATTGGTAGGAGTCTTTACAAATTCTTCCGGGATCATTTCAATAACCGATATTTTACTGTATGCCGGCAGCGATTCATTGATCTTTCGGCGATTTTCTTCCATGAGATCAATCAGTTCAGGATCATTGATATGCTTAGTATCTGTTTTCTCAAAATCAGGATAAACCATTGCTAAAAGCTTATTGTCATGTTCAATCACGAGAGATTCAAGAATATTTGGCAGATTATTAAGACGAGTCTCAAGTTCCTCAGGATAGATGTTCTGACCGGAAGGTCCCAGGATCATATTCTTTTTTCTGCCTGTTAAATAGATAAAACCATCTTTGTCTATGATGCCCAGATCTCCAGTATGCATCCAGCCATCAGCGGTGAATGTTTCCCTGGTTGCTTCTTCATTTTTATAATACCCATCCATCATGCTTTCACCCCGAACAAGTATTTCGCCAATCTCTTTATCCGGCTGTTTTGAGTTCACCTTAATCTCGAGCCAGTTAACTATTTTACCCACAGATGCCTGCTTTGTTTTGTTCCAACTGGCATAACTGATCAACGGACCGCACTCCGTCATGCCATAGCCAATAGTATAGGGGAATTTTATCTTACGCATAAAATTCTCTACCTCGGGAGCAAAAGCAGCTCCGCCTAAGACAAGCTCCCTGAAATTATTACCAAAGGCAGCAGATAGCTTCTTATTGATTTTGGCGCAAAGCACCGAATTGATCACCGGCAATTTTAAGAGGCTTTTCATTGGCTCTTTGCTAATAACAGGTTTTAATTGCTTACGATATATTTTTTCGATGATCAGAGGGACAGAGAGAATAAGTTCAGGTTTTATTTCATTGAAAGCTTTAACGATAATCTTTGGAGAAGGTATTTTTCCCAGAAAAGTGATATGGCAGCCCAGAGTGAAGGGAAAGAGGAATTCAAAAGCACAGCCATAAGCATGAGCAAGGGGCAAAAAAGATAGAATACTGTTTCCTCTGGATAAAGGCATATTTTCTCTGGCGTATAAGAGGTTTGCCAGCATGCAGTTGTGTGAAAGCATCACTCCCTTGGATAATCCGGTGGTGCCTGAAGTATAGACAATTGCCGCAAGGTGATCATTTTGTATCCTGTTGAAACTAATGTCATTCGGTTCAGGCTGGTAATCAGGTGAATATAGATAATCTGAGAATAACGTGGCAATAGATGTTTTGGAGTGTTTTTTCTGTTCATACAAAACTGTGAAATCTTCCAGCTTGATCAGAGCGTGTAAATTCGGCATTTGTTTTTCATCTACCAGATCATAATGATATTGACTGAGGAAAAGAAGGACAGAATCCGAATGATTGACTATATGATGAATATCCTCCGTCTGAAAATTCTGTAATATCGGGACAATCACCGCTCCATAAGTGATTGCTGAAAGATATACAATACCCCAGTTCACTGAATTATTGCCTATTACTGCAATCTTATCTCCAACTTTTATCCCGGATTTAAGGAATATCTGATGTAATGCCATGATATGTCTGCCTATTTGTTTATAAGTTAGAGTCTTTCCCTGATAATCACTAAGAGCATCCAAATCCCAGTTCTGTTTAACACTTTCTTCAAAATACTTCACATAATTATCATTGATCATAATTACCTCATTATCCTTCAATTTTATTATTTACTATAAAAATTACTTATTGAATTAATGGCAAGTAAAATCAATACAACTCTCTAAATGCACCTATCTTTCCATTTTCTCTCTAATTAATCACCACTCCTTTTTTTCTATTTTCTACGCACTTATCCCTGCTCACTAATTCCCATTAAATTTTCTTTTCACTCAAAATCAGCACTTACGATTGTATTTTAAAGGTTTAGATGTAGCCTTGAAGTAGAACAACAAAGCACAATCTGACATTTTATTGTTAGATTGTGCTATGTTGTTTTGCTTTAAAAGCGATAAGTAGTCGATAAATAATTAATTAGAGTAGGATTATGGGTGGAAAGTCAAGCAAAAAAGGGTGAAAAATTATTTTTATGAAGAAACAGATAGATTTTGGTAAAAAAATCGGCTTGGGTACAGTAAAACAATTGTTTGATTTTGTAATGAATAAGGGTGTTAGTTTTTTTCAGGTTTATCACTGTTCGGGGAGAAAGGGACATTATGGACGAAATGGAAGTGATGGACAGAATGAAATCGGGAGAGGGAGAGGATTTGATAATTTCTTGACAGAAAAATAGAGGGGGATAATTTGCAAAACATGAATATAGATACATCACGGATAGAAAAGATGTTGTCAGAGGCAGATAGTTTGATGCTGTCTAATCCCTCTGAGGCGTTGGCTCTATTAAAGAAACTTCAAGAAGAGGTATCAGACAGAGATCAGGGATTGCTGCGGGACATCAAATTTAAACTTGCCCAGACAGAAAATCAGTTAAGCGAATTTGACAGTGCAGAAAAAATTCTGCTGGAGCTTTATGAATATTATCAAAAGAGCGGTTATGACAAAGGGCTGGCAAAGGTAAGCAATGAGCTGGGAAATAATTACTGGGCAAGAGGTAACCTGAATGAATCTCTAAAATATTACCTGCAAAGTCTAACACTACTGGAAATGCTGCAGGAATTCCAGAATATGTGCATACCGCTGAATAATATTGGTCAAATCTACTGGTATAACCAGGATTTTGAAAAAGCTCGGGCATCGTATCTGCGATCTTATCATCTGGCGAAAGTGTATTGTCCACAGATGCAGGGTGATGCTTTAACTAATCTGGGCATACTGTCAGCCGAAGAAGGTGAATATGAGCAGTCAGAAGAATATTATCAACGGGCATTAAAGCAATATGAAGAAAATAATAATCAGGCAAATATAGCATTGCTGCAAGTGAACCTGGCGCTACTTTATGAAGATACGGGCAAAGATGACCTGGCGTTAAAATATCATCACCAGGCAATCGAGTCTTATAGAAAGTTAAATAATATATTAGGTGAGATGCACGCAATGATGAATTATGCCGGATATTTGATCAGCCGGCATAATAATAACGAGGTTTTGCCCATTCTTAATAGGGCTTATGAACTGGCAGAAGAACTTGGAGCAAAAAATCAGATAATTCAGTTGTATTTGCATTACCGGAATTATTACAAAGAAACAGGAAATATCGAGAAAGCCTACGAATATCAGGAAAAATACTATGATGCAGAGATTGAAAGACTCGACAGTGAAAACCGGGAAAAGCAGACAGAAATTCTCACAAGATATGAAACCAGAGAAAAGGAGAAAGAATCTGCATTATTGAGAAAGCAGAATAATACTCTGGCAGAAAAAAACCGGGAAATAGAAATTCAGAGTCTCGAACTGGACATTGCCAATCAAAGATTGCAGAAAGCTAACCTGGAGCTGGGAAACCGATTAGATGAGCTGATGCAGACCTGGCATGAACAGGAAATAGTAAAACGGGGAGAAGAAAACCTGGACAGCATAAATAATATCATTTCCGGTATAGCTCATCAGTGGAAGCAGCCTTTGAACGTGATCGGATTACTTATCCAGAACCTGATTGATGCTTATGAATATAAAGAGCTGAACAGTCAATATTTCGATAAATTCCAGGATCAGGTTTATCAGCAGATCAAGTATATGTCAGAAATCGTCAATGACTTTGCCTACGGTTTTCGGGAAGCTCAGCGGGAGAATGAATTTTCTCTTGCTCATGCGGTAAAAATGGGCAGGTCACTGGTTGAAAAGTCACTTGAAATAGAAAATGTTCAATTCAAGGAAGAGCTGCCGGAAGATTTTCAGATAGCCGGTGATGAAAGTAAATTTATACAGGTATTATTAGTGCTGCTTTCCAATGCTATGGAGGTTTTTCAAATCGAAGAGCAGAAAAATCCTCAGATCATCATTTCTGCTCAAAAGCAGAAAAACTGGGTTAGGCTGGAGGTTTTTAATACCGGAAAACCAGTACCTTTAGAAATCCTGCCACATATATTTGATGTCTTTTTCTCTACCAAGAGTAAGGAAAGTAATACTGGACTGGGACTTACTTTGGCGAAGAAAATCATTGAAGGGAGACTGCATGGTGAGATCAATTGCCACAATCGTGAAGATGGAGTTGTTTTTGTGATTCTCCTGCCTGTTCAGGCAGCCGAATAAAATTAAGAATACAGGCATTTTCCTGTTTTATATCAGCCTGATATAGGTATTGTTATATTACACAAATAGTTATATCTCAGCAAAGGATAGGGGCAGACCAATGTGTCTGCCCTCTTTGCATGTTACAATTCTATCAATAAATTACTGGGATTCAGGTTATATAAGGGCAGACACGTGGGTCTGCTCGTACAAAAGAAGAGATATTTTTAAAAATTCCGGGGGATATCAGATAAAAAATAAGAATAATATTGACATTGAAAGGCTGGTTACGGATTTTTACTTTCAAGCGTGCGCCCATGGCTCAATTGGATAGAGCATCTGACTACGGATCAGAAGGTTAGGGGTTCAAATCCTCTTGGGCGTGCCATTTTTTATATAAGAGATTGAAAATAAAGAAGTTAGGCGGATGAAAATTCCGCCTTTTTTTTTGTACTTCTCAATGATTAGAAATGAAAGATTATTTAGCAACTAATAGTCTTCATAGATTACGCCCTATCAAGCCAAAACTAACAAGACGAACTTTCAATGTAATGTAAGAAATTTACCACAGAGACACAGAGATCGCAGAGGAATTTAATTAAAAGAACGAAGGTGAGTCAGTCCCGATACATCGGGATGAACGTACTCCGGATAGGAGTTTTGGGCTTTGATCTTTTTCCTGCTATCGAGTCTCGAGTTACGAGTTTCGGATCACGATTAAAGCGACATAGATTGATTGGCTTTAATTGCTTCTCACTATTCACTTTTTTTCCTATTCACTGGTTGGATTGTAATGCTATATTTTATTATTATTTATACCGCCATTTTGGCAATAATCTTCTTATTATAAAATCTCCTTTTCTTAGTGGTACACTTTTCAACCGAAATACCGGTACACTTTTTAATGACTGGGGACAAATTAGCGGGAATGCAGGTTATATTACCTGAATCAAAGCTAAATAAAAATATCTTTAAAACATGAAAAGAGGGCAGACACATGGGTCTGCCCGTACAGTTTACGCTAGCATAACTATCTCTGTAATTAAACAATATCTATGTCTGGCTGATATAAAACGGTGGGATGCATGAGTTAAAGACTAATTTGCATTAATAAGTACTGCAGATAATATACCTATACCTATAGAAACTCCCCAAATAGACCACATTGTATTACTTACTCGATCAATTTTATTTGATACCATTTCAGCCTGTTTTTGCTTTTGTTCTAATTCGTAAATGGCAAATTCTCGATCACTCATATTTAGAAGTACATCTTTGCTATTGGCGTAATCAATTTTTTGATCCCTCATCTTTAGAAGTACATCTTTGCTACTGGCATTATCATTTTTTTGATTTTCTGTAGAACCATGCGTATAAAGAGAAAACTTAATATCATCAATACTAATATCACTAAAATCTTCCATGTTAAAAATAGCATCTGTTAAATTTGCACCATTATTTTCAATTTTCACAATTTTCTCGAGTGGTAACTCATACAGCATATTTCCGCCTAATAAATAGATATTTCCATTTTGTTTAGCGGAAAAAATTCCTACATATATATTACCGTCGCTCATTTGCACTGAAACACAAAATAAAACTTGAGTCCAGATAATCACTATCATAATCAATATGACTTTCTTCATTGCACTCTCCTTCTTTAAATTATATTGTTCAAATATTCTTAACCTAATATTGTATTTACAAAATAATGAGTCAAGAAAAAGCAGGAAATTAATCTTACTCTCCTCCTTGGGTTTGCTTGTAATGTTTGGGGTACTCTATGCTCTATGAAAACGGAATACTCACCGGTTCACATTTTATCCTTACAAAAATGCCGAAATTCTATAAATAGGTTGTTAGGTTGAACAGTCACTTGAATCCACTGGGGCGTGCCATTATATTTATAATTGAATTAAAATAAATAAGTTAGGCGGAAGGAAATTTCGCCTAACTTATTTTGGGTGGAGTTTAAGGTGGAGTTTTGGTCAAAAAAGTGGCTGCTCAATGATTTGACATTCATAAGCAGCCAAGTAGAAATTTATTTTTTTAAAGAGTAATTAATCTTGAAAACTTGTTAAAATATCATTTTCGAGATATAAATATTTACTACCATAAATCCATTGTTCATGTACACCCCAACTACCAACACTCCTGTTTATATCATCAGGTTGCCCCCAAGAAAGTAATATTTGTTTTTTATTCATACCAATAGCTACCTTATGATTTTTAATCTTCTCTATAACATCTGGATCCCAAGACAAGTCAATTTGATCTTCATTCATACCCAATCGCAATTTGATATCTTCAATATTTTTTTTAGTTTTGGAATCCTGCTTCATGGAATATAACCTATTATACCATATTAGGGCATTTTCCCAGTCTTCGCGATATTTATAGATATCGCCTATTTTATTGCAGTTCTTATAGCTGGGTTTGACAGAATCT
>CAZAHZ010000139.1:0-8995 GCA_964485055.1 uncultured Candidatus Cloacimonadota bacterium | reverse complement strand
GTGCCGATTCATAATCATTTTTGCTCTTATCAGAAAGATCCCTGATGTTTTTGTCATCATCTACTACTAGTACCCTCTTCATATCTACTCCTCGGAAGTGATCACACTCTTGCGGCGGAATCGCTCCAAACTTTCCAATATTGCGATCATTTTATTCACCGAATCAGCTATTTCGTTACTGCTTCGGGCTAAATCATTACTCTCCATCTCAACGGCTGCTTTCTTGATGCGCTTCAATGACAGAGAAATCACACACAGTTGAGTATTCAAATCTCTATCAGGCCAGGTTATTTCTTTCACAGCTTCTCGTATCTTGTTTGTTTTTCGGTTTTCTTCATTAACTTTGCCAAGTCTTTCAGTGATTCTCTCTCTCTCTTTTTCTGATTCCTGCACATCTCTTCCCGCATTGATCGCTAGATCATTTAAAAAATTTACTATAAAACCTATTATACAAAATAGCCCTGAATAGGATAAGAGAAATATCGTGCCAAAACCCTCCCAATTTTGATTCGGCGACTCCAGTAAACCCAGCCGGTAGCTCGCTATCAAACCTAATAATGAAAATGTGCCTATTAAGCCTGTCATTACGCCACCTGTCTTAGGTATCAGCAAACTTGCTGTAATCACCGGTATCAAGTATAACCAACTGAAGTAACTGCCTGGTCCACCAGTCAAATGCACTGATAACGTGGCAAATAATACATCCAGCAGGATCTGTAATATTATTGCAAACTGCGTGTCTCCTGATTTGTGCAGATGAAAATATAAATTTAAAGCTACCATTCCTCCAAAAACACCCAGGTAAACCAGCGGTTGATAGTTCATTCTGTTCTGTAAAATTTCCAGTGTTCCCACGCACATCACCACTAAAATCATAAACCAGCGTAGATTTGACCACCATTTCAAAATTTTATCTCGACAATACATCTTATAAACTCCATTCTAGTAGTTTTGGCTTTTTTATTCCATCATAAGTCATTAATTGAATTAAATCTTCAACTGACATAACATCTGCTATCGTCCGCATCGAATCCAGGTTACCTGTTAGGCCGGATTTCCTGCCCTCTCCATTGGGAGCACCCACAATATGACCAATAGTGATCACACTCGAAGGATACTTGACCGGCATTCCAGTCGCATTTATATCATCAATCGCCCATATATCCTCATCTACCACTCCGACCATGATATATTGTTCTTCCATATTGAGAATACCGGCGATATAATGCCAGCTAAGAAGGTCCATCTGCGAATCACTTACCTGCAAAAGTACATTTTCTCTTCCATTCAGGGTTACAACTATAAATTCAAAATCTATATAGGGATGACCAACAAACTTGGCTTTTGCTCTTAAAGTAAATCCCGTTATCTGATTCCCCTGATCATCGGAAGTCTCTGTGATGATATTAGCAAATTCAACTGATTTGTTATCGAAAAACTGCACCCAGGTTGCTATAGTTAACTGCCCTTCATATTCATCAGCTATGTCCGTACCCAGATTAACGTAATCCTCATCTCCGTCAAATTCAAGACCTGTCCCATACACGCCATCTATCCAACTGCTGTCATCCATACTGATCAATTCTCCATCATTACCCATTTCCGAAAGATCAGTCAACTCGGTGCCACTTCCCTCATCCATCGTATAATAACCAAATTGTTCCTCCGGCTGCGAGATAAAAAAATCAATTAATGCTCTGGAACTTGATGCCACTGATTCTCCCGTAGTCCAGTTTTTGATATAAGGTATCACTTCCACAGTATCTCCTGCTACCGGTATGTAGCAAATACTGTCTATCTCTCCGATACTGACTGAAAATTGCGGAGTATTCCAGGTTTGATTTTCTCCCTGCATCACCACATCACCTTCCTGCAGCTTCAATATTCCATAACTCAGGGCGTAACTGCCTAATAAACGCGTCTGCATATTTAGGAGGCTGTGATCAATCGAATCATTGATCCTGGTTAAACTACCGTTCAGATTACTCAGGTTATTACCAATAATTAACGCTACCAGGGCAACTATTATTAAGTTGATTTTTCCCATCACAACCTCCTTATATTTTTTTTATCTATCCGGCACGAAATCAATGTATTCTAATTATCTCATTTCTCCCGGTTTCTATATCTTCCAGTCAACCAATTTTGGTCTTTTCACACCGTGAAATAACATCAATTGCCTTAACTCCTCACGGGTCATGGCATCTGCTATCAACCTCGCGGCATCCATCGTGCCACTCATCCCTGATTTCTTGCCCTGTCCCTGTCCGCCTCCTTCTATACTGCCTAATGTTATATTACTGGTTTCTGCTCTCGCTGGCAGAGTCCCGGAATTTAAATATATTTCCGACCATATATCTTCATCTACTATTCCAATTGTCATCTTCTGTGACTCAGGATCAAAAATTCCCGCCACGTAATGCCAAGCTAAGAGGTCCATTGTACCATTATAGACTGTTAAGCTCACTTTCTCTTTCCCTGATGTGGTTGTCATCTCAAACTCAAATTCTATCCTGTGAGTATGGCTGGCACCAGTAAATTTAACCTTATTCCGCAAGGTAAATCCTGTTACCTGGCTACCATTCCCATCTGAATTCTCGGTCATGATATTTCCCCAGTTCTGATGCGATTTATCGTCTGCTTTCAGCCAGGAGGCTACTGTCAATTTATCTTCATATTCCTGGGTTATATCTTCCCCCAGGTATATATAATCATTCACTCCGTCAAATTCCAGCCCATAGTTATCTACTCCTGTTACCCAGTCATCATTGCTCATATTCACCATTGTGCCATCATATCCCATTTCCGAACTGTCACTGACCGCAGTTCCAGTGCCGTCATCCAGCATATAATAGGCAAATTGTTCCTCAGGCTGCTTGATATGGAATCCCAGCGTTGCCTTGGATTGACGCATGGTTGTCTGACCCAGATAATTGCTCCTGACATACGGGATCACCTGTATTGTATCACCTACACCAGGAATGAAACGAATACTGTCTATCGTGCTCGATCCTACTGTAAAATTCGGAGTTTGCAATACTACTTCTTCTTCGCCTACTAACACATCTCCGGATTCCAACTTAAAAATTCCATAGTTCATGGCAAAACTGCCCATGGATTTCATCTGAAAATCCCGATTATATTCATCCATAACATCGGATATATTCTCGGCATTCTTGTACAGACTGCTAAAATTACTACCAACAATGATTACTACTATAAAAACCATAAACAAGTTAATTCTTCCCATCTTATCCTCCTATATTCCTAAGTTTGGGAAATACTTTCTGAATTCCAATGTTCGCGCTCTCATCGAATCCATATTATATTCTCCATGGAATACGCTTAATTCTGTTTGGATTGAGCGTATCCTGGCTCGACCTCCAACTGTTTGAAGTTCTTCGTTGGTTATCACATTTCCATTTACATCAAAATAAATGAATTCTATGGGTTCTGCCAGCCAGATCACTCCGACATTTGTGCCTCCGGTCACCTCTACCCAGAAAGGATAACCATAATCCACATCTTCTATTCCCGTAAATATCTTCACCAGATATACCGTGTTATCACCATCATCTATTTTTGTATGAAAATTTACTTCATTAATATCTGCCATGGGAAATGCTTCTATTCCACCAGGCAATTCATACCCTATTTTATCCATATACTGGTTCTCAATCAAATTACTTATGAATTCAAGATCTCTGATTATCTGCATCTCTCCCTTCAGGATCATATTATTATCCTGTATTGTTGTCAATGCAGTGAACATTGTCACCAGTAATAATCCCCCGATAATAGTTGCTCCGATTATATCTAATAGACTTTGCATATTATAACCCCATATTTGCTATCAATTTATGCAGTGGGACAGTTGGCGATCCCACCCAAAGTGTATCTCCTGTACTCGAAAGGCAGGATATCCTTAGATCAAAACGTAAAAAATCACTTACGCTACCTGTGTCCTGTCCTAGTGAGTCACACCAGTTTGACTGGACATTGATATTATAATCCGTATCCATTACAGTCACCGGTCGTAAAGAGTCCGCCCAGGTAACCGCTAATCCGCTAAACGATACCTGATCTGTGATGTATTCAAATTCTATCTCTTCAAATACACCCTCTGCCAGTTTTAATGACTGTAATCTCGAAAATTCACGGTTATGAATATCATACCAGCGAAATAAATTGTTATAATAACCCAGCATCATTGTCGAAAACAATAATATTGCTAATAATACTAACATCGTCTGTCCGTATGCCATTATTATCCCTCCGCTGTGGCATAAGCCACTTCGTTTAAAGTCGTTTTTCCTTCCCGTATAAGTTCAACTCCTGACTGACGAATAGTCAGCATTCCTTTACTCACGGCAATTTTCTTGATCTTATCCTCGTCTATTTCGTTGCCGGATTTAATAATAGCTTCCCGTATCTCCGGATAAAAATAAAGCGCCTCGGCTATCGCTGCCCGACCCTTATAACCCGCATGACACTTAGAACATCCCTTAGCATTTGCCTGGTAGATCAAACCAGCATCCAGATCTTCCTGAGAAACTCCTAATTCCAGAGCTGCCAACCAGAATTCTTTCGCCAAAGGCTGTTTGCATATTGGACACAGTTTCCGGACAAGACGCTGGGCAATGATGATATTTATTGAATATGCCAGTAAAAAAGGTTCTATACCCATTTTAAACAATCGCGATAAGACACTTGGGGCATCGTTAATATGTAAGGTCGAGAATGTTAAGTGACCCGTATTTGCCAGCTTCACAGCAAGTTCTGCCGTCGTTTTGTCCCTTATCTCACCTACCATTACAATATCCGGATCATGTCGCAATATCCCGCGTATTGCCTCGTCAAAAGTCATTTTATAACCTATCTTTAACTGACGAGCTCCCCGGATAACATACTCCACCGGATTCTCACAAGTTAAAATATTCTTAGTCGGATCAATTACATGATATAAGGCGGCTACTAAAGTGAAACTTTTACCGCTTCCCGTGGGACCGGTTATGATCACCATTCCACTGGATGTATTAATTGATTTTAAAAGTTCTCTTTCCGCCTGAGCTTGCAGACCAAGTAAATGGAAATCAGTTATTACCTTGCGATCATCTATCACCCGAATTACTATACTCTCAAAACGACGCTCATACTCGCTGCTCACGATTGGCATCACACTCACCCGAAACCGGATAATCGTCTGGTCCACAGTACGCTGGGCAAATCCATCCTGAGATGCATCACGTTCAAATCGGTCTATACCCACTGAACGATCCTTCACCACTGCCGCCAAAGCCTCAGGAGGTGTTGATTCCTGACGATGCCAGAGTTGCAGCTTGCCATCTTCTCGAAAATATATTTCTACTGAAGACTTGCCACTCGGTATGATGTGAATATCACTCACTCCAGTTCGTACTGCCTCTATCAACGCTCCCTCAAATAAATTCACCAGCCTGCTTTTATTGATCGTGGCATCAAGCTCTTCTTCATTTACTACTATGCTTGATCCACTCTCTTCATCCATCAGCATCTCACCAGTCTCTTCTAATAGTTCCAGAAATTCATTCTTACGCGGTGATATTATATTGATGATATCATTTAATACTGATAAGGGACAATATATTACCTCATAACGCTTAAATCTGGTACGCCCAGGAATTTCCAAGACCTGCTTTGTTGTCGGATCCGCTGCCAGGATTTGCAGAATTTCCCGATTACGGGATATTAACTTGTATGGTAATATCTTATTATAAAGTAACTTATTTCGTAAATCCTCAGGTATTTCTGCTAAGATATCGCGCGATTGCTGCTGGCTCTTTTCGTCTATTTCTTCCGGTTTGATTGCTACCCGCTGAAAGGCATACAACTCGGCTAAAGTGCCATAGATATGATCATGTGAAACATTGAATTCTGAATATAATATCCGCGCCAGTTGCTGCGGTGTCTTTTCACCACTTTCCTGCATTCTCTGCTCTGCGTCTGCCAGCAATTGTGGATCTATCTGATGTCTGCTCCGCAAGGCATCAATAAGCTTCTGATTGCCGGTACTAATCATTATCCAATCCCTGGCATCGGTGGCTGGGCTTGGGCTATCTCTGCCGATACCACTGTCAAAAACGCTATCACCAGTGAGATAAATAATCCTATTATCGTTGATGTATATTCGATAATACTATCCATTTTATAAGTCGTTTCTGCCTCATAATATGAGGCTATCTGAGAAGCACTCTGTAATATATTACCCGTTTCTGAACCTGAACGCAAACGCGTTATCACTGTCTTGGGAAATATCCCTGCCGCTTCCATCGCTGGTACAAAGCCTTCTCCCTCCTTTAACATCTGCGGAATTGTGATCTCCTTGATCTCCTGCTCCATATATTTATTCCGGCAGGCTTCCGCTGCGGTCCGAATTGTCTCTATATTATCTGCTGAACCTGCATATATTGTCGCAAATACTCTGAAATATATCTCTATACTTGTTTTGTGGATTATTGATCCTAATACTGGTAATTTTATTAAAAATTTATCCCTGAATACCATACCCTTGGGTGTTGCCCACCAACGCCAGATTGTTATTACCGGAATTAATATTACTAATAATATTATCCACCAGTTTGCTATTAACCAGTCACTCATATTTAACGTGGCTTGGGTTAAGGGCGGAATCTTCATGTCATATTTTATAAACATACTGGCTGTGGAGGGAAATATCTCCATCACGTAATAACCCACTGCTCCCAATGTGGCTGCCACTGCAAACATCGGTGAAACCAATGCCTTTTTTAAATTCTTTTGTATCTCATTGTCTCTTTCTATAAATTTATTCGTCGCTTCAAATATATCTGCCATATTTCCACTCTTGGTCGCCAGTCCCAGCATGTAGGCAGGAAACTTTCCAAAAACGTCCAAATAACGATTAAATACTTCTTTTCCCTCTTGTCCTTTCTTTAATTGCTGCTCGATCTGCTGCAAACTCTCTTTCAACGTGTTATTTGTCTGCTCCTCTATCAATACCCCCAGTATCTTGCCAAAACTCATCTTGTCCCGAAGCATATTGGCACTTAGCTTTATGAACATCTGAACGTCCTGAGATGATGGCTTACTCCGTAAAAATTCCATGATGGGCTCTATCCGGAAATTTCGATAACCCATTTTCTGCAATGCCTCTGCTACTTCCATCTTGCTGTAAGCACTTTGAACTCCCGATATATTGCGTTTTTTACCTGGGAGTTTTATAAAATATTTGAATTTCAATTTCTGATTAATATCTGTTATCTTTACGTTATTTCGCTTCGCTAATTCATCTACCTGTTTTTTTGCCTCTCGCTTAGATTGGGCTATCACCGTTCCTTGTATCAATCGCCCCTGAGGTGTTAATCCCTTAAATCGAAATTCTTTGATCATTATAATTTTCCTTTCATATTGCTGAGAAAGGGGAATGAGTTTCCCCATTCCCCTCTTCAGCATTTTAAAACAAATTAATTATCGATTGTTGTAGCTAACGGGGCACTGGCAGTACAAGATACTGTCAATGTTGCCTGCACTCCGGCTGTTCCGTTGTTTCCTGTCTCTGTTCCTACTCCTACAATTTCTATAACATTAGTTGCTGCTATGGTAGTCAGAGAAAAAACGCCAGTATCTGTCGTGTCTGATGCATCTGCCCAACCCATAAATCCGTATAACGCATCATCTTCACCAACTGCTATTGATGAACCACCACCACCCTGACTGGTTGGGGTACGATAATATTGCATTACCTGAGCACCAAGTGTCTGCAGGTCGCCTACAATTGCCTGACGGTTTGAGTTAACAGCCTGGGTATTGAACATCTGAATTCCCACTGCTACTGCTACTCCTACGATAATTACACTTAATACTATCAACAAAATTTGTTGTGTTCCCATTATATCCTCCTAAGATTTAAGCCTGGGTCGGCTTTTTTTTAAATTTCAGTCTTATATCCATGCAATTACTATACCATTCCATAATAATTTCTCATCACACTTTTTTTTGATAATGGCAAATCCTACCCTGATAATCATTTATGTGCTCTTCCTTTATACATTTGCCCTATCTCTGCTTCTCGCTGGAATGGACCTTTTTGTCACCTTACGGTGTCGATATTGAACGGTTATGTCACTTTTCAGTGACCGATTTCGGCGATCGTAATAATTTAACTGGTACTCTCGTCTATCACGATTCATCGTTTTGCTTCCGATGATCCTGAGGATCTATTCCCAGACTTTCTAATTTGCGATATACGCACTGCCGGGCTAATTCACTCTCCCGTGCAGATTTCGTCACATTGCCTCGATTTTTGCGAATTAAATTCTCAAAATAAGTTTTCTCGAAAATATCTTTTGCCTTTCGATAATTCATCCCTTCAGTCAGATTATCATAATCAGCTTTGTTATTTTGATAGATATATTCCGGTAAATTCTCCGGCTGAACTTCGCCACCTTCGCACATCACGGTTGCATGCTCTATTGCATTTCGTAATTCCCGGATATTACCCTCCCAACTGTATTGACTGAGTATTTCCTTGGTCTCTTCACTCAAATGCAATTTCGCTAAATTATGCTTTAAGCAAAACTCATTTAAAAATGCCTTTGCCATCATCTCTATATCCTCTCTCCGCTCTTTTAGAGCTGGTACGTGAAGATTGATCACGTTGATCCGAAAATACAGATCCTTCCGAAAATTCCCGCTCTCCACCTCTTCTCGTAAGTCTCTATTTGTGGCAAATATCAATCTCACGTCAACCTTTATCTCAGTTTCACCCCCTACATTTCTGATTATCCCTCGCTCTATCACATTTAAAAGCTTGATCTGGAACGCATTTGACGTCTCACTTACCTCATCCAGAAACAATGTCCCGCCGTTGGCTTCCTGAAACAACCCTTTTTTATCCTTTACCGCCCCCGTGAAAGCTCCACGTTTGTGACCAAATAATGTACTCTCCAACAATGTTTCAGTTAAGGCTCCACAATTT
>CAZAHZ010000138.1:0-9029 GCA_964485055.1 uncultured Candidatus Cloacimonadota bacterium | reverse complement strand
TAACCTGGCTGGAAAACAGCGGAGTGAGCAAAGAAATTAATAACATTAATATTACCAGAATTTTACTGTTTCGCTTCACGGCATCATCTACTGTCATAAAAAACTCCCTGTTTTTGTATTTATTTAACAGGCAGATGGTTAGAATTTACGGAATATATGTCAACAATATTTTTAGACATGGAGAGTGTGAGAATGCAGTATATTTCTTATCTCTATGTAGTTACAATGTCAGGATGTATAGAAAAAAAAGAATTATTCCATTCCACCACCCAGTCCATAAACTATTTTCCAGACACCGGCTTCTTTTTGACAGAGATAAGAACCAAATAAATACTCATAGCGTGTATTGATGATAGCTTTCTGATAATCCTTATCAAAGACAATTCTGGTGATGAGAGGCATGCTGAAGATATAGGGTGCACCTCCCCAGTGATGGTGAAAAATCTGCAGGTTGTCTTTTAAAAATTTAGTTCTATCAGATATTCTGGAGTTTTCTTTATGGGGTAGAGCCAGAAAACCGAATAACGATTGAGAGATGTTTGGAGTGGAATTGATAGTTTTAATATCCAATGAGACGTCCGGGCAGAAATCTTGTAATTCATAACTATGTTTAACCGGAAGATAAAAACTTCCATCAAGCTGTTTATTTTTTTTCTCGTCAGTAGAAACCAGGATGGAATCGGTAATTTCAACAGCGATTATATTGGGAAGTAGATGATATTCCGGATTATAGATTGGTTCTCGGGTGCCAGCATAAACATTATTTCTTTTAAAAGGTTGATACATGCCCGGATAGATTTTTTCATAAAGTTGATTTGCTTCCCGTTCCCATTCGTGCTCGTATTCTGTTTTAGATTGCGGATTATGTTCATACCATTTGTTTATTAATTCAGCCAGGGATTCCTGATCCTGGTTTGTGTAGGCAATATCCAGATATTGAGCGTCCTGTTTAAGGGGATAAAATTGCAGACTTGCCTGACTGCCTTGAGTGAGAATTAATACTGCAGAACCTCTTGATGACCACATCAGGCATTGAGCATATCGTCCGGCTGACAGCAAATTATTATCAGGGAGAATAATCCGGTCATTTATCCAGAGAGAAAAATCAAGATCAATAGACCGCTGTACTTCTCCTTGAGGATCAATAACTAATAAAGTGTCTTTATTTAATGACTGCTGGACAAATAGATTATCATCAGCGAGATAGTAAGAGGAGAATTTATACTTACGGGGAATATGGAGAGTATTAATGAGGTTAGCCTTCTGATCATAAAAGGATACCTGGTCCGGAGTGTCCGGATCAATATCTTCAGGTAAATTGTCTTTATAAAACAACTGATTAGCATTTTGAGGATCAAGTATGAACATGTCATCTTTGCCATATATCCGATAGACAAAAGTGGGTGAGTTGTCAGTGATGTTCATTTTTTTAATAAAATTCCATTTTTTATCAAACTGGCAGACACTGATCTTTAATCCCGTGTTAATAACAAAATTATTTTTCCCGGCATGAAAAAGATTCAGTTTATTTATCTCTATTTCCCGATAATATGTTAATTCCTGTTCCGAGACGAGATTGAATTTATTATCAAGGTTAATAATAAAAACACCATCATCACGATGAATCAGTAAAACTATCCGTTTATTATCAATGAAATAGTCATTAATATATCCTTTAAACAATTTTTTATTGATAAAGTTTCCCGATGTATCAATGAACATTAATTTTGATTCTTCATGATTAACGTTTTTGATCAGGAAGCCCTGCTGAAATGGAGAAATTTTTGTATGGCTATTGCTATCTGAAATCCTTGTTTTAAGACGCAGGTTCAGCTTTTGATCAAAGCAGTAGAAATAAAGATTTTGCCAGTCGCCGCCCAGGGCATAGATGAGAGAGTCCTGATATATAACATTATTGAATTCCCGGATGTCTTTATCTATATAATAAAGAGGCTGCCCGGTAACCTGACTGGAAAATAGCGGAGTGATCATAAATATCAATAACAGTAACATTAAACGGATTTTTCTGCCTGGTTTCACAGTGACATCTACTAACATAAAAAACTCCTGTTTTTGTATTTATCCAACAGGCAGATGGTTAGAATTTACGGAATATATGTCAACATTATTTTCAGCCATCGGGCATCATGCGTTTTTTTTATTTGACCGGAATAAGTTTTTAGATTATCATATATATAGCTCGATTTTTTGTTATTATTGCCAACAACAAGGAGGAAATATAATGAGCGAAAAAAAGAAGACTCTTACCACTGCTGCGGGAATTCCTGTACCTGATAATCAAACTTCACTGACAGCCGGAGAACGAGGTCCCGTCTTACTGCAGGATCATTATCTGCTGGAGAAACTGGCACACTTTAACCGTGAGCGAATTCCCGAACGCGTGGTGCATGCCAAGGCAGCGGGTGCACATGGGACTTTTACAGTGACGCACGATATAACCAGGTTTACAAAAGCCCGGCTGTTTTCTGAAGTCGGAAAGAAAACTGAGATGTTTGGCAGGTTCTCGACAGTGGCTGGAGAGAAAGGTTCAGCAGATACGGTGCGTGATGTCCGCGGGTTTGCCTTGAAGTTCTATACGGAAGACGGCAATTGGGATCTGGTGGGTAACAATACTCCGGTATTCTTTATCAGAGATGCCATCAAGTTTCCTGATTTTATTCACACGCAGAAACGAGATCCCCAGACAAATACTAAGTCCGATATAATGCAGTGGGACTTCTGGTCTCAGGTTCCCGAAGCTCTTCACCAGATAACCGTATTATTTTCAGAACGTGGGATTCCCAAGGGCATTCCTTATATGAATGGCTACGGCTGCCATACTTTCAGTTTCATCAACGCCAAAAACGAAAGATACTGGGTGAAATTCCACTTCAAAACCCAGCAGGGCATCCAATGCCTGACCCAGGAAGAAGCTGATCGTATTGCGGGGCAGGATGCAGATTATCATACCCGCATGCTTTTTGAAGCTATTGAGCAAAAGCAATATCCCAGATGGACATTATCCGTCCAGATTATGCCGGAGAAAGAAGCCGAGGTTTATAAGTGGAATCCCTTTGATCTGACCAAGGTGTGGGCACATGCAGATTATCCGCTCATCGAGGTAGGTGTGATGGAATTGAACAGAAATCCTGTAAATTACTTCGCAGAAGTCGAGCAATCCGCGTTTTCGCCCTCAAATGTGGTACCGGGAATATCATTCTCACCCGATAAAATGCTGCAGGCACGCATATTTTCCTATACAGATGCACATCGTTACCGTTTGGGCACTAATTATGAACGCCTACCGATCAATGTGCCTCAGGCGACAAAAATTGCAAACACTTACCAGAGAGATGGTTTAATGAGGTTTGATGATAACGGAGGACCGGGTCCCAACTACGAGCCAAACAGCTTTGGCGGACCCATAGAAGACCATTCTTATAGAGAACCGCCTCTTAAAATCTCAGGTGATGCTGACCGCTATGAGCAAAAACGTGGTGTTGATGATGATTACGTTCAGCCCGGCAATCTTTTCAGGTTAATGACTGCCGATCAGCAGTCAGTTTTGATCAATAATATCCTCCGAAGCCTGAAGAAGGTACCGCGGGAAATCCAGGAAAAGATGGTCGTTCATTTCCGGAAAGCAGACAAGGCGTATGGTGATGGCATTGCCAGGGGACTTGGATTGATGTGATCTATCCCAAAGAGTATTTCAATGTAAGATTGTTTCACAACCATCCTTCGCACAAGGCTACGGCATGGCAGGCGAAAGGCGCGAAAGCCGCGAAGAAAGATTTTAAAAGAGTATTTTATTGTGAGGAAGTAAATTAGCGGGGGAATTTAGCTGCTGGAAGATATTTATATTTTATGAGATTATTTAAGTATTCTCATCGCAGGAGATATTTTGACTGGTATTCCCAAGTTTAAATAATATCTTAAGGTTAAATTAATAGAATTTCTGCTACTAAGTAGACTTGCACCGTCCCGATTATCGGGATAATCACGGGTGGGGCGAGGACACGACCACTGGTAACCAGATTCAGCAATTTATTATCTGAGATGAAAATACGTGGAATTATTTACTTATCCGGTCGTTGCCCTCGTCCCGCTTACGGTTTACCGTCAGCGGTGCAAGTCCAACTTATCTGGTCTGTTACTCAAGTTTCACAGGAGTATCATTTACTCTAAAAATAAAGGTCGTTTTGTTAGTTTTGTCCGGTGCTCAAAAAAAATATGAGTGATTAGCACCGGACAAAACTAACAATACGAACTGAAATGATAGATTAATTATCAAAAACGCTTAATGTGCACCTATATATTTCAATATCAGTCAATTGTTATGGAATTATCCGGACAATATGGTCAAAGAAGACTCATTATATTGTAGGTTTATATTCCCGAGAAACTTGAGTTATTAAATTATCAAAATAGAATTTGTGAGAGAATATCTCTATTTTCTGTCATTCTAACTGAGAGATTTGATCAGATATTTGCTCTTAAACAAGAACTTTTCCGTGCTCTTGAGCATACAACCGCACATTCTTAGACCAACCTCACTGCACCAAAAACCTGATCACCACAACGTTCACATTCACCATTGCTGCATCGTGTGATCTCAGGATTGTCGCAGATGTCGATACTTGCTACCCGCATAGTTTGTTTTGCTGGAAATGCACGCCACAAGCTTTGCCCAACCTTCAATGATTTTGCTAAATGTGATAGAACAGGTTCAAAGTTATCAAAACCATAACTGCATCACCCCCTCCCCATAGTCATGCACATAGGTTTCCCATCTACTCCATTAACCCACCGAATGAAAGGTTTGCGACCGGCAAGCTGTTTCGCTGAATGCAACATCTAAAATAGTAACGAGTTACGTTGTTTTCTGCACAGAACATGAAATTTACCACAAAGCTATCCTTTTAGCAGCGCAACCAAAATCAAAACCGCACTGTATCTGGACTTCGACACCAAGGAATTGGCCATTGTGCACAGCCACTGCGTGAAGGCTACGTGGACCGTCGAAGACCAGTCGGGCCATGTCAGAGAAATGCTCGTATCCTTTAGTTTCAGTTCCATTGACAACTATATGCCACTTGTTTGCCTTCTTTGTGATGCACGCAATTCGTTTACTATCTGGAGAAAACCAAGGTCCGCGGATATCATCATATTCATCACCTTCAACACCGTCAACAACCAATACCCGCTTGTCACCGCGACCTACAATGAAAGCTACTCTTTTGCTGTCAGGACTAAACTGTCCACTCCTGGACATTATCCCTTCATATTCTCTGCTTTCGATCCCATCTACAACGATAAATGATACATCCATGCTATCTTTGTCTCTTCCGGCTACGTACATGATTCTCTTGCCGTCTGGGCTAAATAGTACTGTGTTTTTAGCGAAACGATCGTGTGAGTGCCCGGTAACACCATCAACGATAGCAAATCCTTTGTGATCAAGCCAGGCGCCATATGCTAGTTTACACCCATCCGCAGAGTAAACGAGCCCTCCAACTTCATCCCACAGTTCTGATTCCTTTCCATCAACGACGACTACCCACTTATCTGCACATTCTGCTGTATATGCCACGTGCTTGCTGTCAGGGGAGAAGACGAGACTTCCTCCAGCGCGGTTGTAGCTCGAACTCCCAGTACCTGAACTGTAGTATGTATATCTTGAAAAGCAGCCATACTCGGCTCCTTCCGTCCCGTCTACCACTGCCAACCATATGTTGCCACGGTTAGCTGCATAAGCTATACGTCGGCTATCGGGACTAAAGAGTAGACTGGTAACCCGTTCATATTCATTTCCTGGCTGTCCGTCGACAACCACAAACCACTTCTTGCCACGTTGTGCTTGATACAACAGACGCTCACTGTTGGGGCTGAATACGATTTCTCCCACGTCGTCGTATTCATCGATCTTCACCTCGTTTTCTACGACCAGCCAATTTGTGCCTTGTTTTGCAGAGTATGCTACGTGTTTGCTGTCAGGGGAGAAGTGAAGGCTACCCGTTTTGAAACTGTCATACTGCCCGACCTGAACTCCGTCCACTACCACCACCCATTTTTCTTCAAGTTGCGCAGCGTAAGCCACTTTCTTGCTATCAGGGCTAAAGACTATAGTACTCTCGTACCTACTCGAGGGAAAGGAGTAGACTATCTGCTGAAAACCGTCATATATTCTTCCATTCGGGCTGTTGGCTACTACCAACCACTTCCCGTCTTGTCTTGCTGCATAGGCTACTCGTTTGCCATCGGGACTTACTACAACGCTTTCCCAAACGATTCCGGTCGGGACTTTTGCCAAGTATGCCTCTTTAACTTCCAAACTTATCTTCTGATAGTCGCATCCGTTAACAAGAACAACAATAGTAAACATCATGACTATAGTTCTCGATACGTTCATTGTTACCTCCTTGCAAATCTCTACACCACCCCAAATCCTTTGGCACTTTGTTTGCCTAAATCCAGGCATTGCTGAATCTAATAATTGCTTGTGAATTCTCCGTTGAAACATAGCATCTTTCTATTCTTGAAATTAACAGGTTTCTCACGGAAATATCCTTCTTCTTTCACATTCTCTACGTCTTCTATCCAGTAGCCTAAGCCTTTGCATAATGACTTCAGGTTTTCTCGTAATAGTATTTTCAAGAACTGTTGCTGCTCTACTTTGTTCTTTTCTTTGTATTTTTTGTAATTATCCTGATTCAACGCCATCCAGGGAGATGCAAATCTGTAATTAATGTATTTTTCACTTTCTCCCAGTTCCTGCTCTTTAAGTACTATTTCCTTTTCCGGTAATTGATAGATCCTGTTATTTTTGATAAGTTCATCTAACTTAAAGAATAAATTCTTGATCAGGTCAATTCCATTCTTAACACCTATTAATGCCGGATGTCCATCTATCAGCCTGTATTGTATAACTGGATATTTATATGAAAAACTCCCATCTGGCAAATGATTATGAAATTCCATGTTTTCCGGAAAATGAGTAGCAAAGAACCCTCTTAATTTAGACAGATCACTCACCCGGAAACGGACTGTGTTGAATACCAGCTTTAAAACTTCAATTACCAAAAGCTTCTCCTAAATTCCTGATTTGAACATGTCAAATATACTTTTTAGTATAAATCTTGTCAAAAAATATATTTTATTTCTTCCCCTTGGGAATCACGAGTACCAGCTCGTAGTTGGATAGGAGACGAGTTGGTGCTCGTGATTCCCAGGAAGGGCAAACCCAAAATAGGGCAGACATATAGGTCTGCCCATACATTTCTGGATTAATCTGATCAGCAATTTCTTTTTTTCGTGATTTTCGCCTGTAGAGACGGAGAAACGTAGTCTGGCGTTTTTCGTTGTTAAAATCCTATATTATTTGTTTACTTGGAATCTGGTATTGCCGTTTTCAAGGTAATCAATGATCTGTGATATAGAGGCTACACCGGCATTAACATTAGCTTCTTTAGTTTGATCACCCATCTTTTTAGGAGTGAAAAAAACTTGATCAGGAAATTCCTGCTTTAATTCAGCAGCATTATCCGGTGCAATATCAGAGGCATATTTGAAATCAGGTCTTTCTTTCAACATAAGATTAAGACTTTTCTCGCAGACAACTTCTTTACGGGCAGTATTGATCAGCGAGCCATCCTTTTGAATGATCTTCAAAAGATCGTAATTCACGGAATTAATGGTTTTCTCGTTTTTGGGAAGGTGAAGCGAGATATAATCGCAGGCAGAATAAAGTTCTTCCGCCGAATGCAGAGGAATAACACCATCATTTCTCAGGGCTTCATCATCAACGAAGGGGTCAAAGGCATATACTTCCATATTGAAGTCTTTTGCAATACGGGCGTCGTTTTTGCCAACATTTCCATAAGCATGAATACCGATTTTCTTGCCAAAAAGTTAGCTTACGGCTTTTGGATTAAACTGGTTATGGGCAAGATAGACCATCATACCGAAAACAAGTTCAGCGACTGCATTGGAATTTTGTCCGGGAATATTCATGCAAACGATGTTTTTGGCAGTTGCAGCAGCAAGATCGAGAATATCATATCCTGCTCCGACTCTCATCACTATTTTCAGGTTATCAGCGTTATTGACCACTTCGGCAATCTCTTTATCTGATCTGACGATCATCGCATCTACGGATTTCACAGCTTTAACCAGGTCAGCCTGTTCATGACATTTCTCCAGAGCGATAAACTCATAACCCGCTTCTTGACATATAACCTTTATCTTTGCCACAACCTCGGCTGCAAATGGCTTTCTGTTGCCACAAGAACTTTCATAGACATAGCTACTTCCAATATATTTTTGTGCAAAAGTTGTGAACAATACGATTTCCGGTCAAGCAGTTTAATCAGGATTAAGTTGACTTTCATCGCTGCTGTAATCAGAAGTGGGGCGAATCCAACTCAACTAGTCTGTTACCTATGGGCACCAACAGATCGCCTGCCGATCAATGTTCCTCAGGCGACAAAAGTTACGAACACCTACCAGAGAGATGGTCTCATGAGGTTCGATGATAATGGTGGACCAGGTCCCAACTACGAGCCAAACAGTTTTGGCGGACCAATAGAAGACCATTCTTATAGAGAACCGCCTCTTAAAATCTCAGGTGATGCAGACCGCTATGAGCAAAAACGTGGTGTTGATGATGATTACGTACAACCCGGCAATCTTTTCAGGCTGATGACTGCCGAGCAGCAGTCAGTTTTGATTAATAATATCCTTAGAAGCCTGAAGAAGGTTCCGCGGGAAATTCAGGAAAAGATGGTCGTTCATTTCCGCAAAGCAGACAAAGCGTATGGTGATGGCATTGCCAGGGGACTTGGATTGATGTGATCTATCCCAAAGAGTATTTCAATGTAAGATTGTTTCACAACCATCCTTCGCACAAGGCTACGGCATGGCAGGCGAAAGGCGCTAAAGACGCGAAGAAGATTAAGATTAAGTATTTTTAATGTAACTCAAGTTTCGCAGATGCGTAAACATGCTTAAATACGATGTATTACAAAATT
>CAZAHZ010000137.1:0-9033 GCA_964485055.1 uncultured Candidatus Cloacimonadota bacterium | reverse complement strand
GTCCCCACGATCAGATCATTAATGCCATCCCCGCTGATGTCATCTATCCTGCTAAGATTCCAGGGCTGATCCACAACCGGCTGACTCCAGATCTGTGCTCCTGTATATCCATCTAACACCACAGCATTATGAAAACTGCTGTGCGCCACACTGATATCAGGATACCCATCAGAATTAACATCATCAAGCTGAGCAAACCGCAATATGATCGCTGTCCCAATGTTGCCGCTCCAGATCATCCCGCCATTCGTGGCATCCAGACCATAATAATTTCCGGCAAAATCTCCCGCAATCACATCTGCCACTCCATCTCCGTTAATATCGCCAAGCTGCTCCAGCGCCCAGACTGATGAACCCGCCGTGGTATAAGTCCACAACTCGCTCCCATCTGCTCCATCAATGCCATAGACAATCCCCTCAGTTTCACCAATATTTGATCCTCCTGCTACTACATCGTGGATGCCGTCATTATTCACGTCCTCTATCTCCAGCACCGAAAACTTTGTCCCTGGAGCATAATATTCCCAGATCGTAGAGCCATCAAAGTAATCCAGGCAATACACCCGCTGCGGTCCCGTATTATAACTGTCATTTCCCGCTGCTGCCAGAACATCCGGCAACCAGTCTCCATTGTGATCATATTTACTGCTCACGGCGTACACCCAGCCACCTTCTCCATATTCATGCGTATCCCGCTCCCAGATCACTTCTCCATTCCTGCCCGAAAGCAGGTAAATACTTCGGTCTCCCCAAGCTGTTCCAACCACAACATCGTCATATAGATCTTCCCAATTAATATTTACTGCCAGTCCCGCTTGAGAATACACCGAACCCAGCTCAATCTCCCAGATCACATCTGCCCAGTCTGAAGAATTACCATTTAAGCAGCGGATATAATCATCCTCCGAACTGATCACCACATCATCCTTATCATCTCCGTTTACATCCGGCAGGGCGATAATACTTTTGGGACTGTTATCAAATCCTCCCGTGATCTGGTATTCCCAGACCGTTTCTCCAATCGTGAAATTCTGATATTCACCCTCTCCCGTCAGTGCAACTATATAAGGATTTTCATCAGGATCATTACTCGGTATTATCAATTCTCCAGTGAATGTTGTAGCTGAAGTTGGCTCAAACCAGACATTCAGCAGATAGCTGGTATTTGCTCCAAGCACAATGGGTAAATCTTCCAGCACCAATATGTGATAATTCGTTTCCATTATATAGATTTCTTCTATCCACAGCCAGGTCTGACCATGATTGCTGATCTCAACCTGTTCGCCGGCACATCCCCCTACTCGTACAGTTCCAAAATCTATTGCATCAACCGATACCTCTATATCGGGATCTTCATAGATCGCACTACCGCTCAAATTCACTTCCATCAGCGGATGGATCGGATCATCCGAGCCTATCTCCATGATCGCCTCAAAATTACCCCATTCATCAGGCTCAAACATTATCCCGATATATCCTGTCCCGCCAGGCGTGACCACCAGCGGTGGCTGAAATATTGCCGAAAATTGAGGTGATGGCAAGTCCACCGAGGTTACATGCAAATCCGCAGTACCATTATTATAAACAGGTAAATCTACTGAAGCAAATTCTCCTACGAGCAATTCGCCAAAATCATATTCATCAAAACCCAGCTCGATCACCGGCATCCCGCCCCCGGTCAAATCCACCTTATACAGATAATCCTGATTGGTTCCCTGTCCATTATCGCAATACCAGAGATATTCTCCGTCATAGACTATACCCGAAGGGTCCACGCCCTCGGAATCGTGACTCTCGATCAGGCTGCCATCTACTGGATCTATTTTATAAAGTGCATCTCCCCAGTAATCCGCCATCCAGAGATATTCATTCTCCAGGCATAGATCCCAGGGCTGATTATCCGGTGCTGCAAAGCTCTGCAGAATATTTCCCTCACCATCAAGACGATAGATATATCCATCAGGATCATAATAAGTGCTCACCCAGAAATCACCATTGTCATAAGCTATACCGGACATATAATGATCCGGCAGATTAAATTGTGATAGTATGTTTCCATTCATATCCAGCTCATAAGCAATCGCCGGATTTGCTCCGGCACCTGGATGATCTGTTGTCCATAAATGCGTTCCATCATAGGTGAGACCAAAACAATCTCCCAGGTTAGCTACGCTGAAGACGTATTCCCAACTGCCGTCTGCGGGATCAATCCGGTAAAAATAATCACCATTTACGCCATAAATCCCGCAATAAAGATATTCCCCATCCCAGGCAAGTCCTGCTGCACCTTCCGGCACTGTAAATGTCTCCACAACCGTCCATTCGGCTGATAATACCAGGCTCATCATTAAGATTGCAATTAATAAAATCTGTCGCATATTTCCTCCTGTGCTAAAATTTTTTATTCGCTACATTATTACTATTGACTACATTTTTCACTTCTATGCAGAATTTCTACATTCTTCATCTATCAGTAAACCTAATTAAATTTTCCGCAAATTATTATCAAGCTTTTATCTACAAATTCCGACTTTTTCCTGATGCCTTCAGATTAAATCAGGCATCTTTCCGAAATGCATAAGCCGTATCACCGCCTGGTCGTAGCAAATATGATCTTCTTGCAACCTGTATATCCACTTCTATGTCTTCTATAAATATCTAGTGTCAACATACATGGGTCTGCCCTTACGGTAGAGTAGATATTTTTAAAATTTCGGTGGGATGCCTGTTTTTTATCTTCTGATTGACAATAAACACCAGTCAAAAAAAATTTGTTACTCTATTCTATTTAATTAATTAAATTGAATATCAGAGGTTGTGAAAAAAGTGAAAAAGAATTAGGAAACAGGAGAAAGAATTGAGTGAATTAGCAAAAATTAGAAATATAGGAATAAGTGCGCATATAGATTCCGGTAAAACTACCTTGACCGAGAGGATACTATTTTATTCCGGCAGGATACATAAAATACATGAAGTGCGTGGCAAAGATGGCGTGGGAGCCACAATGGACTCGATGGATCTGGAAAGAGAACGTGGAATTACTATTTCTTCAGCCACGACAAATGTTTCCTGGAAGAAGCATGAGATAAATATTATTGATACTCCCGGACACGTGGATTTTACTATTGAAGTTGAGAATGCCATGCGTGTTCTGGATGGTGCTATTCTCGTACTCTGTGCAGTCGGCGGTGTTCAATCGCAAACTATCACCGTAGTCCGGCAGATGCGTCGCCATCATGTCCCCAATATGGCATTTATCAATAAAATGGATAGAACCGGAGCTGATGCCTATAAGGTGTTAGCCCAGCTTCATGAAAAACTGGGAAAAAATGTTGTCTTTGTGCAGCTTCCCATCGGTAGTGGCGAAAATTTTAGAGGTTTAATTGATCTGGTGACTATGAAAGCTCTCTATTACAGTGGTGTAAATAATGAAAACATCCAGATCACCGAAATACCCGCTGAAATGCTGGAAGAGTCGCAGCAATATCAGGAAATGCTCTTTGAAAACGTCTCCATGTTTTGTGACTCGCTGATGGAATCGTTTCTGGATGGTCATCTTAATCCTGATCTATTACGCACCGCTATCCGCAAAGCAACCATTGCCCAGCAGATTGTCCCCGTATTTGTGGGTTCTGCCTATAAAAACATTGGAGCACGTGCTCTTCTGGATGGAGTGGTGGAATATCTTCCCTCTCCTGCTGATAAAACCAATATTGCTTATGACATTGAGCATCATGACCGCGAAATTGAGATTTTCAGTGACCGCTCCCTGGATGTTGTTGCCATGGCGTTTAAGATCGAGAACCAGCAGTATGGACAACTAACGCATCTACGTGTCTATCAGGGCACTATTAAAAAAGGCTCTGATCTGATCAACCTTTCTACCAGAAAGAAAATCAAAGTCGGCAGACTGGTTAAACTCCATGCCAGCAATATGGAAGATATTGAAATAGCTGCTGCTGGTGATATTGTTGCTATCTTCGGAGTTAATTGTGCTCTCGGTGACACTTTTGTTACGGGCGTAGCTCATTTCTCCATGAAACATATCTACGTTCCCGAGCCTATTCTCTCTCTTTCGATTACTCCTAAGGATAAAAAAACGTCTGATAATATGGCAAAAGCATTGAACCGTTTCACCCGCGAAGACCCAACTTTTAAATCATATTTCGATGACGAAGCTGGCGATACTATTATCTCTGGTATGGGTGAACTGCACCTGGACATTTATATAGAAAGAATGCGTCGGGAATATAACTGTCTATTAGAAGTCGGGATACCTCAAGTTGCCTACCGGGAATCCATTGCCAGGGAAACAGCCTTTAATTATATCCACAAAAAACAGTCTGGCGGACGAGGTCAATTTGCCCGTGTAGCCGGGTTTATACGTCCCCTTGATGATGAAGACAGCAGGTTTATTGATAAGATCACAGGTGGCTCAATTCCATCTACTTATATCCCTGCCTGCGAAAAGGGATTTAAAAAATCTCTATTAAAAGGCGGGCTTGCCGAATTTCCTATTGTCCAGGTTGAAATGGAGATCAATGATGGTTCTTATCATGAAGTAGATTCTTCTCAGATGGCGTTTGAGATTGCTGCCAGCCATGCTTTTCGTGAAACTTACAAAAAAGCCCAGCCATTTCTCCTCGAACCCATAATGATTGTCGAAATTGAAACTCCCAACGAATTCCGCAGCAATGTGATGGGCAGCATCAACCAGCGCCGTGGTCTCATTAACGAAACTGATATTGATAAAGAATTTACCCGTATTGTCGCTGATGTGCCACTCGCAGAGATATTTGGTTATGTGACCAACCTCCGTTCCCTCACGCAGGGAAAAGCAGAATTTAATATGCAGTTTCACGCCTATAGACGAGTCCCGGTCAGCATACAGGAAGAAATTCTAAAGAAACTGGAAACGAGAGATGGGAAGAAGACGTGAACCGTGACTTGTGACTGGTGATCGGTGATCAGAAAATCAAATATAGTTATCGAGTTAAGGTGCCGTACTCGGCGGATTGACTTGAGAACGTCCATCACCCGCAAATGATTTCCACACAGTCTTAAGTCCCCGATAGATCGGGGCAGGCGTTTCTGCTTCGCATCTCAACTTAATATCCCCGCCCCGATGATTGGTGATTTCCGTATCCAGAGCATCTTGCTCTGGATTTTGCGTACCCAGACCATCTTGGTCTGGATTACATTACATTACATTACACTATCAATTCCTAATCACGAGTCACGAGTCGCCAGTAGCTTGCCTGGGTGTTAAAGCTGGAATATTTATCTGATGTTTAGGGGTATATTAAGATGTTTGGGAGTACATCAAGTTGTCTAGGAGTACATTAAGCGCCTTAATGTGATTGGTTAGAGGATATTATATTTTGGATATTAAATTCCCCTTCTTATCGAAAACTTCGTTTTCGCACATTATCACGGATAAAGTACTCCTAAACTGCTGGGATTTATTGGTAATTTTTTTTAATTGAAATATTGGCGAATGTTATTTTTGGAGTACAGTGAGAACGTCACTGTGTGCGGCACCAGCCGCAGAAATCTGCTTACCTGCTAAAACGGATTTTATCAGGATTTGTCAATTAAACATTAAAGTGTGCAATATTAAAGATATTATAAGGCATAAGTTATTGAAAATGGTGGCATGATGTTGAACAGTCTCATGTATAGAGACTGTTCAAACTAACCTATTGAAAAATAAAGGCAGGAAGCAATTATAATATATTCTTGTGCACATTTTTTATAGATTTGTCAATTAGAGATGAATTGGCTTTTTTCCCCTGAAAAGGATATTTGAATGGTTTAGGGTTGTCCTTTCGAGGCTACTTTATGAAATGATGTAGGTCAAACTTTCTGGTTTGATTTTAGTAAAGACTTAATCAAGAATGATTAAGCTACATAAAAAATTGCCCTCTGGATAGTATAATTCATCCCTGAAGGGGGAGATGTAAATGAACAATCTGAACAGTCTCGATAGAGGGAATAAATTTCCTTAGTATTTTACAATTGACAAAATTACTCTGATATTCTGATTTAGAAAAAACATAACTGGAGGAATTATGCGTAAATATTTTATTTTATTTTTGCTTGTTCTATCTACCTTTCTTTCTGCCACTATCCTGAATGTTCCGGGGAGTTATCATTATATTTCCCTGGCGATTATTGCTGCGGTGGATGGAGATACTGTTCTGGTTCAGCCTGGTAATTATAATGGAGTGATCAATTTTGACGGAAAGGCGATCCTGGTAACTTCAATTTATTTATTTACCAATAATGAAGCTGATATTTATCATACCAGACTGCAGGGGAATTATTCCGATGCATCTCTGATCTCTTTTATCAATGGTGAAGGTGAAGATACGGTATTGAACGGGTTCACTATCACTAATGGGGGCACGCCTGCTCAGGGTGGTGCTATAATATGTACCGGCAGTTCGCCCACATTCACTAATCTGCGATTAATTGATAACCAGGCAACCAGTGGAGGTGCTATTTTTGCTTCCAGTGCTTTCCCGACGATGATCAATTGCCTTATTGCTTCGAATACCGGCGGAGATTATGGCGGAGCTATATATCTGGAACTTGGTGGCATCACATTGCAGTCCTGTGAGTTCTCAGAAAATTTCTGTGGCGGGGATGATGTAACCGGACGTGCCGGGGCTATCTTCTCTTCAGAATCATCTATCAATTGCACAGACACTAATTTCATCGGAAATTCTTCCCAGGCTCATGGCGGGGCTATTTATCTCAGCTATTCCAGTGGAGATTTTTATCACTGCCAGTTTATAAATAATTCTGCTCTGGGAAATGTGGGGGGAATGTACTTCTATAACTCAACGCATCTTAATGTGATCAATTGCACATTTTATGGTAATACAGGTGCTGATGCCGGAGCTTTACGTTATTTTCATAATGTGGCTCTCACGGATATTCCGATTATTCTTAACACAGTCTGCTGGAATAATTCTCCCAGCGAACTTACCTTTTCACCTGATAATCTGTTAAATGAGATCATTATTGCTTATTGTGATCTGGAAGGTGGTCAGGAAGCGATCGTGACCAATGATAATGTCAATATCACCTGGCTGGATGGCAATATTGATGCTAATCCGCTCTTTATCTCACCGGATTATAATTTCTTTGCTCTCCAGAACGATTCTCCCTGTATTGATACCGGGATGGATTACTTTGAATATAACAGTATAATCTACCTTGATCTGGCTGACGATGAATACATCGGTGCTGCTCCCGAACTTGGTGCCGCGGAGACTGATCCCGATAATCCACCCGTCCTGGCGATGTTCGCCAGCAATATCGCAGGTGGTGAAGCTCCTCTTGCTGTTCAATTCACAGATAATTCTCTGGGTGAAATAGATGAATGGCAATGGGATTTTGATAATGACGGCGAGATAGACAGCGGCGATCAATCTCCACTCTGGACGTATGAAGAGGCTGGAACATATTCAGTGAAACTCACTATTATCAGTGGAGAGCAGACTGATTATTCGCTCATGGTTGATCTGATCGTTGTGATACCACCTTCTGATAACGATGATGATTTTATCGCTCCAGCCCAGGCAGGGATTACTGTATTCCCAAATCCTTTTAATCCCCGGACTGCGATTAACTACAATCTGCAGAATGACAGCGAAATCCAGCTTGCAGTATATAACATCAAAGGGCAACTGATCGAGGTTCTATTTGAAGGCACTCAGTCAGCCGGTGATCATTTCTGCTCTTGGGATGCTCAAGACAATGTTGCCGGTATATATTTCTTCCGCCTGCATACTGCCACTGAGGATTATTATCAGAAAGCTATATTACTGAAATAAAGTATAGGAGTACATTATCCGTGATAATGTGCGAAAACAAAGTTTTCGGTAAGAAGGGGAATCTAATATCCATAATTTAATTCTCTTTAAACCAATCACATTAAGGCGCTTAATGTACTCCTAGACAACTTAAAGTTAACAAAGAAACCCAGAAGTCTAGGAGTACATTATCCGTGATAATGTGCGAAAACGAAGTTTTCGATGAGAAGGGGAATCTAATATCCATAATTTAATTCCCTTTAAACCAATCACATTAAGGCGCTTAATGTACTCATAGACAGCTTGATGCTCTTCTAAACTAAAGTGAAGGGGGATCAGAAGAGGGAGATGATGATAGACTCGAAGGCGTATGATGCGAGGATGGCAAGAGTGCCGCAGATGATAACGAAGATATAAATGAGAAAGTAATATGACCAGTCATATTGGCTTTTATCAGGGATGAGGAATTCATCGCCGTATTCAGGCTCGGATTTAAATTCAGAGATATTAAGCAGTGTTTTGATTGAGAAAATTGCAGCGATGATAAGAAAGAGCACAACTCCGGAAAATATCAGGTTTGAGCTGGCAGTGAGATTCCAGGCAGCATGAAATAAAATGGCAAGTAACCAGGAGAAAAGGAGTCTGATCTTTTTTTTACCATACTTAAAACCAGCCCCATAAATAGATATAGCGACAATATTAAAAAGAAGGTGACCGGGAATAAGTCTTGCCAGGAAGATGGAATAAAGCGAAGCGTTATAGAGAGAATAATCGTAAGTGAGCCTGGCGAACAGTACACCATGCCAGGTGGCTGCAATATAATAAATAACATTTTCATAAAAGGCAAAACCCAGAGCGATGACACCAATATACATGACAGGATCGAAGGATTCATTAACTTCATCTTTCCATTTATAGATAACGAGAAGGAAGATCAGGAATTTCCAGGATTCCTCCATAATCGGGGCAATGATCACAATATTTTTTAAGCTGAGGTCAGTGATGATCATGGAAGCTGCAAAGGCATAAAAGCTGGTGGCAATAATAGAGAGAACGAAAACTTTCATCATAGTGACGATATTTTCCTTTTCATATCTGTCGAGCCACATCAGCAGAACAATCAAAGCTGCGCTGAGCATGGAATTAATGACCAGGATCATCAAAATCCTCCCTGAATAATGCTTATAAGTAAAATAGTCAATGAACTAAA
>CAZAHZ010000136.1:0-9078 GCA_964485055.1 uncultured Candidatus Cloacimonadota bacterium | reverse complement strand
TCAAAGGCTGCGTCGCGTGCCACTGCCAGACTTAATAGATAAATGCCACTGAACATCAGAACCAGGATATTTGCCAGTACCGGTAACAACTTCTTAAAACGCTGTTCCTGCTGACGGTAACGCGGTGAAATATACGGAAAAAATATAAAGAATAATAAAAGCACTAAAGTTATTCCCGGCATCAGGATAATCCCCATCGTTTTGCTGGCAAAACTGTCCACCTTACCTTCTATATCCCAATGTGTGGGTATTTTTGCATCAGATGGCAATGGTATCCCTATCACCAGTCCCAGAATAATTGTGATCAGCAGTATGATGATCGCTACTTGAAATTCTTTGATCATTTTGGCTCCTTGTGTAAAATTTCTATTATATAATAAGCTGCTTCTTCCAGAATACTGGAATTTAAAAAATATCGGATACTGTTACCCTCCCGCTCGGATTCCACCAGCCCCGCTGTGCGTAATATCTTCAAATGCTCACTCATGGTCGGTCGTGAAACCTTCAATCGCTCTGCCAGATCAGAAGGGTACATCTCCTCCTTCCGCAACAGCCTGATGATCTCTCGCCGCTTCATATCCGATAACGCTTTAAATACCCGATCTATCATCATAATTACTCCCTTCAGCTATTTAACTATTTAGCTAATTTCCTAATTAGCTAAACACCCAATATTCCGTCAACCCCTTTCTGCACTACTGCTCAGTTATACCACATCCTCTTACAGTCCTCAAGGATTAACAACTCAACCCAATCTAACAAAAAAATGTCAGATTTGGTTGAGTTGTTAATCCTTATAAGCATCTTAGGATCATTGTCAAGATGAATAAATGTCACTACAAAGAAAAAAAGCTTGCCTGAAAGAATTTTTTTTAGTTATTGGCAGAAAAGTTCTCTAAACTCAAATGGGAGGAAGAAAATGAAGAAATTAGTTTTACTTGTACTGGCTATGATTATTTTAGTACCATTGACAGCATTAACAATCGGAGGTGTTGACCTGCCGGATAAACTTGCTGCTGGAGAAGATGGGCTGCTGTTGAATGGAGCGGGATTACGTAAAAAAGCGATCTTCAGGGTCTATGCCTGCGGATTATATCTGCCGGGAAAGAGTGCATCATCAGAGAAGATATTGAATGATACCACGGCAATAGCCATCAGAATGCACTTTATCCTTAGCAAAGTTGATGAAGGTAAACTTATTAAAGCCTGGAATGAGGGATTTGCTAAAACCGGAGCCTTACAGGAATTTGCCATAGAAACGTCTAAATTCAATGCCCTGTTCAGTGAACCGGCAGTCAAAGGTGATATCTATGACATCGTGTATATTCCCAAGACCGGGGTTCAGGTGATCAAGAATAATATCGTAGTGGGCACAATAAATAATCCGAATTTCCGGAAATCAGTATTTTCTATCTGGCTGGCAGAAAACACTGATTTGACCAAACTGCGGGAGAAATTGCTGGGGAAGTGATTGGTGAATAATAAGTAGTGAATAGTGATTAGTGAGGAGGAATTGAAATATATCATACTCAGGAAACCGGTGAGGCATTTCTATCTGAAGTTTCTGAGCAGCCATGAACTGCGGATTACGGTACCAGAAAAGGCGACGGAGAAGAGGGTTCAGGAAGTGATCAAGAAAAAAGAAGCCTGGATCACCGGAAGTCGGCAGCGACTGGAAAAAGAAGAAGCTCTTGCCCAAAAAATTCCTGACTATTTCCCTTTTATGGGTGAAAAATATGAGATAATCATTCAAGCAGAAATGAAAATGCAGGTCAGACTCGACCCTGAGACACTGAAATTGTATAGTGGTATAGCATTAGATAATATCAATTATCGAACTCAGATCTATAAAAATCTGGCTCCGAGTCACCTGCCGCCGCTGGTATATCACCTGGCAAAAGAGCATGATTTTCTGGTTAATAAAGTATCAATTCGCGGACAAACCACTTTATGGGGCACATGCAGCAGAAAAGGCAATATTTCTTTGAACTGGAAATTGATGAGTGCCCCGCGTTTTGTGATCGAATATTTGATATTTCATGAATTGATGCACACGCGGTATCACAATCATGGAATGCAGTATAAAAAAGAACTGCGACAGATATTTCCCCGCACCAATGAAGCAGAACTATGGCTGAAACATAACAATCACCTTCTAAGGATGTACTGAGATGAAGACAATTATCCGGAATGATTACTGTAAAGAAGTGCTCACTATGCATGATGCTCTGGACCGCTGCCAGCAATAGATATGATAGCCGGGATTAAAGAAACTGGTCGCCTGGTGCAAGTCAGAGCAAAACCCCTTGATGTAAATGCGTATCTTATCTTGCAGAATGAATATACGGTGATTGTTGACAGTCTGCTGCTGCCCAGGGACAGTCGTAAGCTGTCAGAAATCGCAGCTTCTTATGGCAAACCGGTCAAGTACCTGATCAATACTCATTTCCATAGTGATCATTGCCTTGGTAACCTCTATCTGAAACAGCCGGAGCCGATACAGATCAATCAGGAAAATTACTGGAATACTATTTTGAGTGAAAGACGCATGATCCACTTAAAACATTATAAACCTATTGATAAAAGTCGTCTTACTATTCCTGAAGTCACATTTGAAGACAGTTATATTCTGGATGACATTGTTATAATCCACACACCGGGTCATTCACCGGACAGCAGTTGTATTTATCTGCCGGCGGAAAAAGTCCTGATAGCAGGAGATACGGTAATCAATAACACATCAGGAGACTACAGCCTTCCATATTTCTACTGGGGCTCATCAGAAGACCTGATGAGCAGCCTGCAAAAGCTGCTCGATCTCAATATAGAAACAATCTACAGTGGACACGGCTATCCTTTAAATAGTTCAGATAAAATTAAAACCGATCTCGCCTATCTCAAAAACCTGATAAAATTTGTTAATGATCTTGATAATCAGCACCTAAGTTCTCAGGAAATTGCCCAAAAGATCACCATTAGTTCCTGTTTGAATTCCAATCAAAAACCCGCAGTCCCGCAAGTTCATGAACTAAATATCCGGCATCTGCGTCAGTTATAAACTGGAAAATCTAAAGAATTTTATTTATAGTTGTAATTATACTACCCAGGAGAGCAGAAAAAGAAACTAGATAATTTTCCTTAATATTCCACTTATTACATGAGATTAGAGATTGCATTGTTTTCGCTTGACAGAAAGTGAAACCCTTTATATATTAACAAAAAACATAAAGGATAAAATAATGGAAGACAATAGAACAATGATCAGCACCTTATCCAGGGACAAGAATAACATTCAGAGTATATTATCATCGTTGAGAAGCCTGGAAAAGATGGTTGAGAGTCCTGAGAATAATCTGCATAAAATCAAGAATGAGATTAAAAAGATTGAGACGAAATTAGCGACAAATAACCTGTTAGAGTCAATAAATGAAGAAATCTCAGTGATAAAACAGAATTATAAAGAGCAGATACCGGAGTGGGAAGATAAGACCAGAAAGATGTTTAGAGACGAACTGGAGGGAGTTTTGTCGGCAGCCGGATTTGAGTTGCGGGGTGATTATACCCGTTTGATGGTATCAGTCTTTACAATCGAGCTGGATTTGGAAAACCTGAAAGGGATCATCTGGTATGGCAACAAGCAGGAGAGTGTGATAAGTTGCCGGTTAAATCTGGAGGATGTAGCGAGCAAGTTAACTAAAGCACACGAGAAAATATTCCAGCGAGATTATGACAGCGGCACATTTTTCGCTAATCTATATAAGGCTTGGGAGATCGCCTGTGCAATGTCAACAAGCAGAGACAAAACACGAGTTCCCATCTCAGATGTTTTAAAAGAATACGTGTATCTGATCCAGCCTCGGAAGTTTTATTTAAATCCTTCCAAAGCCAACTTTACAGGCTATGAGCGGGCATTTTTTAGTTATGATATTCATCGTCTGGAAGACAGGGTGATAGAGGGCAAGGAATTAAATTTAATAACGGCAACGCGTTCATATACGAAAAGGAAAACAGATTTTCTCTGGATACCGTCAGATTTAATGGGTAATGGGGACTATATTTCTCATATAAGTTTCAAGGAGGTATAAGCGATGGAGACAAATGAGTTACTGACACCCTTTGTTGCGAGGAAGATAATAGAGACCGTAGGCAGCCAGGGCAATCCACCAGAATATGGATTTCAGTATTTTTCAGCAGGACTGGATGTCTATCTTGATACGATAGACGAAGAATATTTAAAGACTTATGTAAAGGATGGAGGCTCGGTTTTTAAAATGGTAGTGGGCATTTATGGAGAAGGTAAAACACATTTTCTATTTTCAGTCCGTGAAATTGCCTGGCAGCGAAACTATATATCAGCCTATATTCCGCTAAATCCGGAACAGACACCCTTTCACAGATTACAGCAGGTATATAATTCGATTGTAGCTAATCTGATCTATCCGCAGACTTCAGAAGAGCTTCTTTCAGGTCACGAAAGAGGAATCGAAGCAGTAATCAAAAAGTGGTATAATGAAAAATATCAGGAAATATCCGAGCAAGTAGATGAGGATGCGATATCTGATGAGCTGATCAGATATATATCATCATTGGGCAGTTATGAGAGTAACAGTTTTAGAAATGCAATCAAAGAGGCATTTATAAGTCTTCTGGAGAAGCGGGAAGATGATTTTTCAGTAATCATCCAGTGGCTTTCAGGAGAGAATCCGCCCAAAAACATGCTGAAGAATTATAAGATTTTTGAGAAACTGGATAAAAGCACGGCATTTAAGATGATCAGATCACTAATTGAATGGATACGAGAGATCGGTTATACGGGATTGGTGGTTCTACTGGATGAAGCGGAGCAGACACCATCCATGTCATCCAAACAAAAAAACACATTACTGAATAATTTACGGGAACTTATAGACGAGTGCGGACACACGAATTTCCAGAACACAATGTGGTTTTATGCAGTTACGGATGAGAATTTTCTGGAAGGCAAGACATTGATCTATGAGGCATTACGCCAGAGGTTATCAACAATATTTGATATTGAAATTAATCCGACGGGGGTAAAAATATACCTGAACAGGATACCGATAGAGCCAATAAAACTGCTGATGAACATCGGACATAAACTGGCAAAAACTTATGAAATTGCCTATGAAGTATCTTTTAATGAGGAAGTTCTAAATGAGACATTAAAGAATATTGCAGAGGAAGCCTATAAAAGGAAACTGGAAACGGGCTATAAAAGGCTATTCGTCAAGAGCATCATCAGTGCCTTTCATAAAGTGCGTAAATCCGGCAAAGCTCTAATTCCTGAAGATATAAATATGTGATTGAGCAGCATTTATGATAAAGATTAAACATAATAATTACGGTAGTGGAATAATCCGCAAACAACGTTATGGTGGTTTTGAGTATTATATCGAGTTTAGTGACGGCGTATCCAGATGGCTACGAAGAGATGAGATAACTCTGTTGACCGAACCTAAGATTTTACCAAAACATAAAGCTTATGAGCGACAAATCCCACAGGATCAGTTCACAGCGAGGAAAGCGATCGAAGCCTTGAGGCTGGGAATAGTTCCGCATGATTCTATTGAAACTTTTACAATAGGTAGAGACAAAGAAATCAAGCAATTAACCAAATGGTTTGATAACAGTAAAATGGGGTCTTTATGTATCAGAGGAGAATATGGCAGCGGGAAATCGCATTTACTGGAATATATCCAATCCTGGGCATTGAAAAATGAATGGGCAACGGCAACAGTGGAAATAGGCTTGGAAGAAAATCCATTTTATAAACCAAATCAGATATATAGAGAAATAATCAGAAGTTTCAGGTATCGTCAAGAAGGGAAAATTTATGGTTTCAGGGATTTATTACGTTATATTGTTGAATGCAGCGATGCTGACATGTTTGAATCGCATCTATTTTTTCAGGAATTACTACTTAAATTCGAAGTGCTTAGACTGACAAATGAGAAAAATACATCCCTTGAAAGCGGTGATAAAAAACAATTACAGAAGGGAAACAGATATAAAAAACGAGGCAAGAATATCACAGAGGAAAGAATCTGGGACTGGATAGAAGGAGAAAATAACTGGTTTAAGCCCTCATTATCGCAAACAGGGACAGCGGCTAATCTATATTGTTATATCATTAATGCCCTATCGTGGTCAATATGCAATATACTGAATTTAAAGGGATTAGTGATATTATTTGATGAAGCGGAATACATTGACGATGTATCCTATAAGTATCAGTATAATATCGGGTCAAACTTCTTGAATGGGATTATTGCTCTTTCGGACAACAATGAATCATTACTGTCTGAGAAAATTTCATTGGAGAGGAAACGAGGATATAAGACAGGGTTGATTTATTGTGGTTATCCTCGGAACAATCCGATCCACTATGCCTGGAAATATCCTGCCGGATTGAAAGTAATATTTGCCGTGACACCGATACCGACATTTGAAAATAAGAATAAGATTGATCTTCAGATGCTGAAAAATGATGATTTGCTGACTATAGCTTATAATGTGGTTCAATTTTATAAAAGAGCTTATGGGATTGAAATAAGTGACGAAATAGTAAACAGGCTGGTTAAAAAACTGCATAAGTACAAAATCCGGCTATTTATCAAATATAGCGTTGAAATCCTTGATCTCCTGAGGTTTCATCCCGATAAAACCATTGAGGACTTATTATAAAGACAAATAAATCAATAATATCGTTGGAAAAGAAACAAAGTAATGAGATCGCTTCTTAAGCATACCTGGACGATATTCTTCAGCCGGTATGCCACAATGACACCGATCCAGAAGAAAGCGATACCAGTAATCCTGGAAAAGAAGAATGCTCTTTTGATATCTCCTACCGCAAGCGGAAAAACCGAAGCAGTGATCGTACCCCTTATAGAACGACTAATAAACGAGAATTGGGTGGGATTATCAATAATTTATATTTCTCCAACCAAAGCACTGGTAAATGACTTAAGTTTCAGATTAAAGGAGCTTTGCAAAGAACTGAATATTGATGTGGCAATTAAAACAGGAGATAGTCCCAGCTTTAATGCTGCTAAGATTTCCGGCATTCTAATAACAACACCCGAGTCATTTGATTCGATACTTTGCAGATACAAAGCAAGTCTTTTCAATCTAAAGGCATTAATACTTGATGAAATCCATTTGGTTGATAATACTTATCGAGGAGATCAACTGAGAATTTTGATCAAAAGGGCGGAGGAAACGGCGACAAGTAAATTAAATATCTATATTCTTTCAGCGACAGTAGCTAATCCTACGGAACTCGGTAAACGTTATGGTAGAGATATGGAAGTGATAGAAGTACCCGGTAGAAGAACAATAAATCATACTTTTTTAAGAAGCCTGGAAGAACTGAAAAGTTATACGATTAAAGAGAATTTGAGTAAATTACTAATTTTTTGCAATAAACGAGCAAGCGTGGAGTTATATGCCAATGCCTGCAAGAAGCTGTGGGGAGAGCATCAGGTCGTTGTACATCACGGGAGTTTAAGTGCCAGGGTTCGTAATGAAGCTGAGAACTTCATGAAGGAGAATTATTTTGGCATTTGCGTCAGTACAATGACTCTGGAAATAGGAATTGATATTGGCAACATTGACGCAGTTGTCTTAGCGGAAGTACCCTGGAGCATTTCCGCCATGCTGCAAAGAATTGGCAGAAGTAACAGGCGATCCGATATTATTCGCGTCTTTGCCATGTATAGCAGTGACAGAGAAAAGGAAATGCTGGAATTAATGATGCAGACGGCAAAAATGGGATTACTGGATGAATATGAATATACTTATGATCATGCTGTTCTGGTTCAGCAGATATTTTCACTTTTATATGCATATCCACAGGGAATAAATGACCATTTCCTTATACAATTCCTGTCGGATTTTTGTGAGGAAGCCGTAATTGTCACTATTCTTGAGTACCTGGAAAACCTGGGTTGGATACAAAAACGAAATAATGTGTGGTTTGCGGCTACAATATTAATGAATCTTGGAGCGATTGGGAAAATCCATTCAAATATACCTGACACAAAAGCTCATAAAGTAATCAATGTCACTACAAACACTGTGGTGGGTGAAGTAACCAGCCAGGTTGATAATATCTTTATTCTTGCCGGCAAAATCTGGAAGATCGTCCATAAAGCGGATAATAAAATTTTTGTTAGACCTGTGAAAAGGCAATATTTCAAAGCGGAATTTATAACAAACAGAATGAAATCACAATTCTATTATTTATTGCCCCCTTGTTACCAGGATGAGGATTGTGACTTCAATGATTATAATAAAGGAAAACTAAACTTTGATAAATGAAACAAATATCACTGGCACTGCGAAACAAAAGACTGATAATCAGGATTTATCAAAATCTCTTTAATAATTTTCGTTCAACAGGTACTTTCTAACCAGAACAGGATTACCATACCTGCCAAACAAGACCATAAGTTTAATCCGCATTTTCTGACCACGCAGGTCACCTCCCATTATAACACCCACTTTCTGCAAACTCTTCCCGCCTCCTTCATAGCCATATTCGGGCAAAACACGTCCAGTGTAGGTTCGTGAAACAATCACAACAATAACATCCTTCTCGATAGCGGTTTTAATAGCAGGCAGTAATACCGGTGGAACATTTCCCCTGCCAAATGCTTCCAGAACAATGGCTTTGGCACCATGGGCAAGAGAACACTGAAGATAGCGATCATCCATTCCGCTGACGCATTTGATAAGATCAATATTTGTCTCAATTTTATCGGTAGGAATTTTCTCCCGGATGATAGAATCTCGGTAGAAAATCACCTTATCAGGTTCAATAATACCCAGAGGACCATAAGCCAGACTGACGAAGGCATTTGTTTTTCCGGTATCGGTTTTAACAACTTCACGGGCACTATTTATCTCGTCATTCATCACCACCATCACACCACCGCTGCGGGGATCGTAGGAGCTGGCAACTCGAACAGCGCCAACAATGTTGCGGGGACCATCCAAACCTAGTGTCATGTCAAGCTTGACATGACGTAAAGGATATTTATAATTGTCCTCAAA
>CAZAHZ010000135.1:0-9104 GCA_964485055.1 uncultured Candidatus Cloacimonadota bacterium | reverse complement strand
CATACAAACTACAATAAGTAAAAATAAAATTTTCTTCATAAAACTTCTCCTGATTCTTGATATTTTATAACTCAATAGGATATTTACCTATATACTTTACTCCTTTGTGCCGAAAAATTTTTTATTGTTTCCTCTGCTGTGATCACAAAATGTTTGGTCTCTACTTTTTCCATTTCTTTCCCCTCGAATTTATAACTCTTTAACAAAATATTAGTCTATTTTGCCAATATGTTGTCAAGAAATTTTAATCTGATTCATACCTTTTTCATATTTTACAGATTATTCCCGGCTCTACTGAACTCTCCAGGTAACTGCACTCCAAACGATACCACATCTTTTTGTTGTGTCGTTTGGAGTGCGACTGGAAAGGGGTTTCGGTAAAGCTGCCGTATGAATACTAATGGCTGACAAGTTCATTTTTTGAAGTCAAATATCATTTTTTCAGGCAAAGTCGAAAGTAATAATATTTCAAAATTATCAATAAAAATACCCTCCCGTGAAAAAATGAGCGGAAGGGTATTTTATTTGCACCGGATTATTTCAGCAGGATCATCTTTTTAATTGAGCTATATTTTGCAGACTGCATCCGGCAGAAATAAATTCCGGATGCAAGGCGATGATTACCGGCATCTGTACCATTCCAGGAGACATTATAACTGTCGGCAGCCAGCCATTCATTGATCAGTGTTTTGATCTTCTGACCTTTTATATTGTAGATATCTATCTTGACTTTTCCGGGTTCAGCTAAGTCAAAGTTGATGCATGTTTCAGGATTGAAGGGATTAGGAAAACAATTATTGAGGACAGTAATTGCTGGTATGAGATCATTATTGTTACCTGAGGGAGGAAAGTAAACTTCAATTATCTCAGATTCTTCATTAGAGGAATAATATGCACTAACTCCGATAAGATATATTACGCCTGGTACCAATCCCGAAAGCTGGTACTGAAGTTCTGTAGTTTGCCCAGTTAAATCTCCATCCATATAGATATTATAATAACTCAAATGCCGGTCACGACAGGTGGATTTATTCAAAGAAGAAGACCTTGCAGAGACAGCTTCTGGCGTACGGATATTGGGAACATCCCAGGTAACCAGCCCCCAGTCAGTGACAGCCACATTTGCCGGAGGATATAAGCTCTCGATCAAATCCACATACATCTCAGTTTGTTCGGTGATCCAGAGTTCGATATCCTGATAAGGCTCATAGCCATCTTTCAGGATAGACAGGTAATATACTCCCTTTCTGATTTCGTCCCAGTGTACCATACCTCCTGAGACAACAGCATCATAGTTATGCACACCGTCATGCCCGGTAAGAAAAACATGGGCGTCCACAGGTGGGTCACCACTGTTGCAGATTACATAGATAGTAACGGGTACATTCAGGATTAGACTGATCGGGTTTGAGAATCCGGGTTCCGAAAGGATACCATTAGTATATTCAGTGCGGACGCAGTACATATAATCACCAGGCTCTGTGATCTCCAGCCAGGTTATATCTTCATATATGGTATCCTGAAGGCTTTCAGCAATTAAATCCCAGTATTCATAATTGGACTGATCGTCTGCCAGTCCGCGGAAAATGTGATACCATACTGTGCGGTCACGACGATTCTCAAATTTTTCCAGATACAGCGTTACAGAGCGTCCGGGATTATCAGGAATTCCCACAAAGACGTCATCTATATCCCAGCCCAGGTAAGGTTCGATATGCCCTTTGGTTCCCATTTGAAATTTAATGATTATTGCCTGGTTATAATATTCTATCAGATTGAATGAGGAGCTGACCCAGCCACCTGAATTTCCGCAGAATGCAGGTTCTCCCGCAACGCCTTCAGTGGTTGAGGAGCAGGCATCTTCGGGATAACCTCCCAAAGGTTCGATTACTTCCCAGGTAAGTCCTCCATCAGTAGAAACTTTAACATTGGCACCTGACCAGTATTCCTCTATATCATACCAGTGGTAGAAGATAAGTTGTGTATCCTGAGAATGGATTTCGATAAATGGTGTGTATAGAGAAATATTGGCATGATTATCATAATACTCACCGGGATATGTGCTCCAGCAGTTGTAGCCGCTCCAGGGTTCACCGGCATTTGACCCGCTTCCCCAGACCCAGCCCGGGTCTCCCGTAAATATGCCGTCATTCCCGTCAAAATCATAGAATATATTCAGGAAGTCTGCCGGTGTATGCCACGAAAGATCAACATTTCCATAGTGATTCTCTTCTGCGGTTACATGATAGGCGGGATACAAAAATTCCGTGATCATGCCAGCGTAAGCCACTTCATCATCAATAATATTAAAATTATCCCTCAGAACTGCAAAACCAGGGAATTCTGCATCCAGATCGTAATTCCCTTTTCGGATCCATTGAATTGTGCATTCTCCATTCTCGTCAGCAATACCGGTATATTCAGGATAATTCCCATCCGGATCCTGCCCTGTAGCTGTTAGAGTAATTTCTGCTCCGGCTGGAATATCACCGGTATTAGTTATCAGGCTGATTTCCAGGGTGGCAAAGATGTCACGGGCTATCCAGTTACTAAAGGCGGGAATTGTGAGATTGTTATTGGTGTAAACTGTGATAACTCCATAGGCGTAATTTGTCTCAAGCTCTAAATTTACCCAGTCTGTATCTGTAAACGTCAGATCTGTCACCGGTTCGGTGTTTAATGATTCCCAGAATGCCCAGTTTGCCTCATCCTCAAATTCTCCGCGAATAATATTATAGCCCACAAGGTCACGCTCATTGCGTGAAATTAACCGGTAGCTGGCATCACCTGCTTCCAGCCTGCCGGAAAGTTTCTGGCTGGGATGATTGCTGAGAGTGCCTCCGGTGTTTGTATTATTATTAAAACCCACAGTCCGATTATCGTAATTGATTGTCACCTGACGTCCGTCCGGACCGGCAACGATTGCCCTGATCATAAAATCCTGATAGGGAGCAAACAGCCAGGGCTCTCCACCAGTAATCCAGTGTCTGAAACTGCGGTTCACAGTGGGATAGCTTTCATCAACTGCCACTGGTATGCAATCGGGTAGATATGTATCCTGGATATAACCCAGGAAAAATTCCGTTCCCTGGATCAGGATGGGATTATCAAATTCAAATGTTACCCAATTATAGTTTTCCGGTATAACTTCCACAGAGCCCAGCATAGCATCCGGCAAGCCATTGGAACTGTTATATTCCCAGACTGCAGCAGTGAACGGTGAGAGAATATTGCCATAGGGCCACGTACCGTCATAAATATTGATACTGCCTCCGATGATCATGCAGGGTCCTTCCTGAGAAGTGAACCATACAGAGCGTTCATTGGTGGCATCATACCAGCAGGTGGCTGTCTCAGATTCTCCATCATCATAGAGTATCTCATATTGCTGCCAGCTTCCCGGCTCATTCCAGTTCAGATAGCATTCCGTATCTGCTTCATTCACGGTTGCCACCACGTCATAAGTGGGGTAAATGACCCGGATCAGTGTGATCATATCATAGTTCACATTCTGATCAATCACAACCAGTTCTTCACTCCAGGTATAGTAATTTTCATATTCTGCCCGGATAGTATATGTCCGGTTGCCATTAATGTTTTCCAGACAAAATTCACCATTAGCATCTGTTGTGGTTTCCCAGAAGAAATAGTTATTTTGCAGGGAAACTGCCACTCCTTCAGCCGGAGGATTCCCGGCTAGATCAGATAGTGTGATAAATCCACTGATGTTGATGGGATATACTATAACTTCCACATCAGTCACTGCAGATTCACCTGCAGAATATACTACACTTACTCCATAATTATAAGTTCCGTCGTCCAGATTTTCATCAGAATATTCCGGCTCCATCAGGTTGCTGGCAAGCAGAGAGCTGTCACGGTAAACATTATAATATTCCATCACTCGCGTGCCGGATGCTGGCTGTCCGATGCGGAAATCATCAATATCCCAGCCGGCATAGGAGGCGCTCTCATCAGAGCCAAAGTGAAACCTGAATATCACTTCTTGACCACGGTATTCTCCCAGTTCAAAAACTTCCTGTACCCAGCCATAGGAATATCTGTTCCAGCAGGGTTCCTGAGGAATGGCAACATTCCAGACTGATGAAGAGGGATCAGGATAACCTCCTTCCGGGTAGATAATATTCCAGCTATTACCGTTATTTGTAGAAATCTTTAGATTACAGCCATCAAACATTTCGATATCATAGTAATGGTAGAAAGAAAGTTGAGTATCTTCTGTAGGGATCAGGAATGATGGTGTGTACAGTGATATATTCGCATTCATGGGATAGTTCTCATTGGGGCAAAGGCTCCAGCAGTTTTCACCGCTGAAAGCTTCACCTGCGTTACAGCCATTTGCCCATTCCCACTCATCATCACCGGTAAAACCGCCATTGTCAGCTTCAAAATCTAAGAAATCCTGATTAGCAGGAGCAGACCACCAGAGATTTACATCATTACCTATAACGCTGAAATCTAATCCGCTCACAGGATTGAGGATTTCAGCGAGATTTACTGATAAAGTATAAGGTGTATAGATTGGAATAGAACCATGCTGATAAAGTTCCATATTATCCGGTATGATCAGAATATCATAATACCCCCGCCAGAGCAGAGGAATATATACTTCACCCAGAGCATCAGTATATCGTTCATAAATGATAGGTTCGTCATCAGGTCCTTCGTCTTCGCAGTAAAATTGAACCCAGGCATCCGGGACTGGATTATCATTCTGGTCAAATACTGAAATGCTGGCAGTGGTGTGATAATCACGAGCTACATAATTACTGAAAGCTGGCGCTGAACTTATATTGCCCGTATATATTGCCTCAATGGCATATTTATAAATATCGCTGGCAGCATTTTCCCAGGTAAGGTCAATATAGGAGGTATCAATATAAGCCGTGGCTATTGTTTCCCAGTTGCCCTGATTTTGTTCGTCTTCAAACAAAAGGCGGGAAATATTATAGCTTTCTATCAGACGCTGGTTATTAGCTGCTGAGCCTATATACACATCATCAATAAACCAGCCTTCATAGTTGCTAGTCAGGTCACAACCAAACTGGAATTTAAAGCGTGCAGTCTCTCCCAGAAATTCTCCCAGCTCAAAGGTTGCTGGTATCCAGTCCGTGCAGGCTCCATTATAAGCCGGTTCATCGGGCATGGTATTGCTGCTGTGGCTAATAGCGTTTTCTGGGTAGCCGCCTAAAGGAGTGATCACGCTCCAGGTGGCTCCGGCATCAGTGGAAATTTTCACATTTCCACCATCATAATTTTCTTCCATGTGATACCAGTGCCAGAAACTCAGTATTGTATCATCAGAAAGGATTCTTACTTCCGGCGTGACAATTTCGCCATAGGAGTTGCCGGGAGTGTTTTCATTTAAGGCAGTACCCCAAACTTTTTCTCCTGAGTGACTGCCCACTATTTCATCAATTCCCCATTCCCAGGTAAGAGTAACCTCAAAACCACCATCATTTTCTTCAAAATCCCAGAATCTGTTATCATCATAATTCGGACTACTCCATACCAGGTTCATAATAGTATCTTCATCATTCTGCCAGGCGATTACATTACTGACCGGGAAATTGATCTCAATCAGCAGCAGTTCACCTAAATCAATATTTTCAGTAGTGATCACCACCTCATCAATCAGGATTTCATACCCAGGCAGAATCACATATAGCTGGTAGGTATTATTCACATAGATTGTAGGGATACTAAAATAGCCTTCATCATCAGTGAAACCGGTATGGATGCCCAGACCCCGCAGACTCACTTCTGCTCCAGCCAGACCTATATCCGGATAATCTGACCCCACGACACAACCAGTTACCTCTACCTGCGGCACTGGCTGTAGATTGAAATCCTGCTGCAAGATTTCATTTGCGAGCACTTCCACATTGAGTAATTCTGGAAAATATCCCAGTCCGGAAGCCTGTACCTGGTAAATTCCTGCTACTAATTCAGGAAAACAGTAGTAACCATTCTCAGCGGTATAAGTATAATTATTCGTATCTTCTATCTGTATCAGGATATTTTCCAGCGATGTTCCGGTTTCAGCAGACCTGGCATATCCTGTCAAAGAGCCCAGGTCTTCAGTATTAAAGAAAAGAATAGTATTAGGTGCCAGATTCCAGCTATAATGGTCAGCAGGCGGATTATTGGGGTCAATCTCATTTGCGTGCATAGCATGGCATTTCAGGCAGCGGACAGGTAAATCAGGATATTCTGTATAAAGAAAAAACGGATCATCGTATGACCAGTCGGGGCTGTATAACCGCTCCGTCATGATCACCAGATTAGCACCTCCATAAAGATAGGGCTCATCCAATACAATAAAGATTTCATTTCTGCCCAGCGGGAAATCTACTGTCCCGCTATAAACAAGATTAAGTTCATTTGCCGGTATCCAGCCTTCGCTCAAAGATGTTAGAGTTGTTTCTCCAACCCAGATATTCACAGCCATATCTTCCGCAGCTTCGCTGAATAAATTACTGTAGTTCAAAGAAGTGAGAGCTCCACTGGCAAAAATCTGGGCAGCAATTTCGTCGGAATAATATAGCACTTCGCAGAGGGAAGCTTTGCGAACAACATCAAAAGGAGTTTGATCATGAGCTAAAGTGGTATTGGGATTACCAATTATCACAGCAGTATCATTACTTATCCAGCAAGAATCTGAACTGGCACATCCGCCATCTCCCACCTGATTATAAGGTTGAATGGTATATATATAATAATAATCAATCGGGAGCGACGTATCCAGATATTCCGTCATTATCCCGCTCAGTTCCAGCATCACGCCATCCGAACGCAGCAGGTGATAGCCGTCTATTGAGCCCAGATAATTGTAGCCATGCAGTCCTTCTGTAGGATTTATCCACGCCAGCGCAGCATTTCCATCCACATTCTCAATACTAAATCCGCTTACGGCGGCAGGCACATCTTCGCCTATATACGCCCACTCACTGGCAGTAAGTCCCTCTCCCGCATCATTATAGCCTGTTACACTGTATTCATAATGCCCCGCTAAGGGCACTTCATCCGTCCAGCTTTCTGTTCCGCCGATCGCTGGCTCATTTATTGTAAGGATCAATTCGTCATCACGGTAAAGCCTCATTTCATCCAGATCCGTCAAAGTTTCACCACTTGCGGTTTCACTGGGATTGATCCAGGTGATTTCTGCCGTTAATTCACCCATCGGTTCTGGAGTGACTGTAAATATTTGCGGGTAACCCGGAGTATCAGCCGAAGCATTATTATATAATTCTATTACGCAGACAAAGTCCGGTGCCCCCTGGAATAAAGCTCCCAATGTACTTAAGGCGGGATCCCAGTCATTCATAAAACACAATCCTCCCGCTATTGCCCCTACTCCTCCGTATTCTGTAACATCCACGCTTTCCACGATTTCCCACGTTGCGACTGCTATTTTCACAATCATACATGTCTCCCCCTGAACAAAGGCATATAAAAATGCTCCTTCTTCATCTTCAGGATCAAATGCCAGTCCGTATAGATATATATCTCCCGGACTGGGAAAACTATTAATTATATTACCATCCCGATCCCAGTTGACGATCGGATCGTTCCAGTTTCCGCTCCAGAATGTATCTGTTATCGGATCATAAGCCAAACCTCGCACGGAATGTCCCGGCAGGTAGATATTATTTTCCGGCACTGCTGCTCCGGTTTGAGCATTCCAGCAATATACCGTGCTTGCCGCTGCCGAACCATACATATTCACTCCGTCAAATGCCAGATCCCTTGCTCCTGTGACTGGCACTGTCACGGCTTCTATATAATTTCCCTCTGGATCAAACTTAAATACCTGGTTGGAAATTCTCCACTTGCTGACATAAAAATACTCGCTGTCCCATTCTATTCCCGTCATGCCCGTCTCACCGGTAGGATCATTCACATCAAATTGAAATAGCAGATCCCAAGGCTCGCGGCTGGGGTTAATTTGTCCAGTACCTGTTTGACTACTGATATCACGCTGCTCAAGCCTGCTGTCCAATTCATTTGTCATTAAACTCATTGCCAGACTAAACACCAAAACTAACATCAAGAGCTTCTTCATAATACCCGTCCTGTTATTTTATAATAAATTAATTACTGACTTATCCTTCTCTAACTTACTCCCGCTCATCACGATCACACCTCACTATTTAGCGAATTCCATAATATTTTACTAATTATCTTCTTCGCACCGATGTTCATGTTTCATGATATTTATATTAGTCAATTTCGTTAAAATATGTCAAGTAAATATAAGTCCAGCTAACATCCCCCCGAAGATTATTCAGTTTTTATTAAGTATTCCAGGTTGTAAAGAAGTGACTACCTGAATTTTTTAAAATCACTACCCCACCACTTCACCAAACACACAGCCAAGTCAAACGTGTACCGCCAGCGGTACCCCGCAAGTGGGACGCAGATGACGAACATAATAACCCCAAGCTCAACTGCCCTCTCCCCGTGTCTGCGTCCCACTTGCGAAATACGCCAGCGGTACACGTCCACTCAACCTCCTAAATCACATCCCAGTTATCATAAAAAAGCCAAGTGAAATTTCATCCTTAATCCTTAATTTCTTTCTTCCCAGTCACCGCTGCGAAGCAGCTCATGATATTCAATTTCGTGAGATTATCTTATAATTTCCCCTCTACTTTCCAGTCGTATGGTTAGATGCCTCGATCAAGTACATTGAAAAGAATAAATTTATTTCTAAGGAAAGAAAGAAATGCGTTAAAGGGATTTATTTCACAAAAATAAAATAAAATAAATACTCTATAACAATGACACAGTAATAATTTTATTAAATACTTTAAAATAATGTGTTATGTAGTTAAAATAATATTCCTGCAAATCCATAAAATCAGATTGTGAAAAAAAAATAAAAAAAATCACTCTCATTACTCCCGAAATCATCCCCTGATGCAACTATAAGACGGAAACGTATTTCCAAGGCAATTGCAACTTTGGGAAAAACAGAGAACAGCTTATCCGGCGTAAGCTGTTCTCTCCATTTTATGGGTAATATCAGGCATCCCCCCTTTTTATATCAGCCAGATATAGATATTGTTATATTACACAGA
>CAZAHZ010000134.1:0-9163 GCA_964485055.1 uncultured Candidatus Cloacimonadota bacterium | reverse complement strand
GCCAATTTAAATTACTCTGCTTTTTTATCAACCCATTATTTTTGATGAAGAGCCAGAAATTTATAAGACAAGGGAGAATGTTGTGATTGATGTAAGTCAAACAAACAAACCGAAATCAGCCATGAAGGCTGAAGAAAGAGTTCGCTCTTTTCAACGTAAGCTATACTCCAAAGCCAAACAGGAGCCAGAGTTTCGATTTTATGTACTGTATGATAAACTTAGCCTTCCTTTCTTTCTGAAGGAAGCGTGGAAACGTGTAAAAGCAAATAAAGGTGCAGCCGGATACGATAAAGTAACCTTCTCTGATATAGTGAAATACGGAGTCGAACAATATCTTGCTGAAATAGCAGAAGAACTCAAAACTGAAACCTACAAAGCTCAACCTATTTTGCGTGTTTACATCCCTAAATCAAATGGAAAATTGCGACCATTAGGTATCCCAACAATCAAAGACAGGATAGTGCAAATGTGCTGCAAACTGGTAATCGAGCCAATATTCGAAGCCGATTTTGAGGATTGCTCATATGGATTTCGACCTAAACGCTCAGCCCAGGGTGCAATCCAGGCTATCAGGTCTAATTTGAAAGCTGGGAAAAGTGAAGTTTATGACGCTGATCTGTCAGGGTTCTTCGATAATATCCCCCATGATAAATTAATGTTTCTGGTGGAAAAAAGAATTACTGACAGACGCATTCTAAAACTGATAAGACAATGGTTAAAAGCTCCATACTTTGACGAGAACAAGCTTCATAAAAACAAAAAGGGAACTCCACAAGGCGGGATAATCTCTCCGTTACTTGCTAATATCTACCTCAATCTGGTGGATAAAGCAGTGATGAGAAAGGATGGTTATTTCCACAAATACGGGGTTCGTATAATCAGGTATGCAGATGATTTTATTCTGATGGCACACAAGATACCAGAGCACTGTCTCGAGTATCTGAACAGTATGCTGGAAAGAATGGAATTAACTGTAAACCAGGACAAAACAAAGCTTGTCAGGGCAACACAAGAGCCTTTTGGATTTCTGGGTTTCACATTCAGATATGATCGTGATTTGCATGGTAGAAAGTACAAATATCTTAATATTTGTCCCAGCAAAAAGAGTGAAATAAACTTAAGGAACAAAATAAAGGAACATCTGCGATACAACGGTCACAAAAATCCAAAAGAGTTATCCAAAGGCTTAAATCCAATCATACGAGGATGGTTCAATTACTTCTCAATACGTGGAGTAAGCTATCCAAACAAGTCGAAACGGAATATAAGATATTACCTGATGCAAAAGTTAAACAGGTTTTATCGTAGAAAGAGTCAGCGAAAATGTAAGCTTTCTCGCCAGAATGCTTATGAGAAGTTAGTCAAATATTACGGACTATATGACCTCTCAAGCAGGTTCGGCTGATGAAACTGTGAATGCTTGGAATGAACTTTGTCGGTAAGTCGTATGCGGGAAAACCGCAGGCACGCTTTGATGAGGGGGACAGGTGGATAGAAAACTTGAAGCCTGTCTCTACTCTACTGTTCTATCTCCCTTCTCACTAATTTCTATTCACTACTCACTAATCACCATATACATCCATTCGCTCTAATTCCGGAAGTTTTTGGTGAATAAAATGTGTTTATAACCCAAAATTTATACTTTATTAAACTATTCAGCAGATATTTCTCACTTATTCATATAGATACACTTCTCCCCAACATTATCGCAGGTATAAGTTGTAACACTCTTATACTTCTATTAATCCAAAAAATAATCGGGAGAAGAGCGAAAATAATCTTAAAAATTAAAAAATCAGGCAAGTGAGAGGGGCAATATATTTCGGAAGGTAACAATGTCAGGAATAGTAAAAATATTGTTGAGAGGGCATATTTGCAGAAAAGGATTGACTTTATTCGGGCATTAATCAGGTTCTGAAAAAAGTGTAGATGAAGGGCTTATGAAGATGATATTAGACCTGGTGAGAGAAGGATTTGCACATCATATAATATTTTCGGCGGGGCTTTTGCTGATCATGGGATACATCATGGGTCAGCTATCGGAAAAGATCAAGTTACCGGCAATCACAGGCTATATATTTGCCGGAATACTTTTAGGCGAAGCAGGAATAAACCTGATCCATCGGGAAAATCTGGATCAATTGAATATTTTATCTGAGGTTACATTATCATTTATTGCCGTGATCATTGGTTGTGAATTTTCCTTTTCCAAATTACGGGCTTACGGTATCAAGGTGGTGATCATCACGCTGGCACAGATGCTGTTGACTTTCTGCTTGATTTCTGCCGGATTAATACTACTGGGATTATCAAGCTACGTGGCATTTCTGCTGGGAGCAATAGGAGCGGCGACGGCACCGGCAGCTACGGTGGTAATTGTAGAGAAGCTGCGAGCCAAAGGAGAATTTGTAGATTATCTATACGGTATCGTGGCACTTGATGATGCCGGAACTGTGATCTTATTTTCCATCGCCTTTGCCATAGCGAGTGCGGTTATGAGTGGATCGGAAGTCAATTTCTGGGTAGGATTGCTGCATGCCAGCAAAGAGATACTGATCTCGATTATAGTAGGAGTTATTGGAGGTATCCTGATCCATTTCAGCACGCGAAACAGTAAAAATATGGGCGAGATGAAGATCATCACACTGGGAATAATATTTCTGACAACCTCTGTGAGTATCAGTCTGCATCTTTCACCACTGATAGCGAATATGACCGTGGGCATGCTGCTGGTAAATCTGAGCCGTAAAAATATCCGCGTTTTAACCGCTCTTCAGCCTTTGACTCCACCGCTATATGCCATATTTTTTACGATAGCGGGTACAGAATTGAATTTAAAGATATTCACCTCCTCCACAGCAATCGTGGCAGGACTTGTCTTTATCACCATGCGGGCAATCGGCAAATACGGAGGAGTTTATCTATCCAGCAGATTGCTGAAACTTAAGGAAAGTATTCGCAACTGGCTGGGACTGGCACTGCTGCCGCAGGCAGGAGTTGCCATAGGGCTGGTTCTATTTGTGCAAGGCTCCAGTGTGGTTACAGGAGCATCACCGGAAATCAAGCTGGAAATAACTGAGATGATCAATATAGTATTAATGAGTGTATTTTTTAATGAGATAATTGGACCGCCTCTGGCAAAAATAGCAATCAAAAAGAATCTGAGGAGAAGATAATGGAATTAGCGGAAGTATTAAAATTGGAGTGCTGTTCGACATCGCTTCAATCGAAGACCAAGCCAGAAGTATTGCAGGAATTGGCTAAGCTGGTCAAACGCAATGAGATACTCAATGAAATAGACGAGGGAGAGTTACTGGCAAGCTTTCAGAAACGAGAAAGTCAATGTAGTACCGGATTTGGTCACGGCATCGCAATTCCTCATTGTCAGATCAGCGGTATCAAGGATTTTGTGGTTGGAATTGGGATCAGTCAGAGAGGGGTAGATTTTGATGCCCTGGATCATAAAAAAGTGAAGATATTCGTGGTAATCGTGGGACCGTCAGAAAGCCGCAGCGGACATCTGCAACTGCTGGCAACCGTATCCCGGATATTAAAAGAACCTGGTATCGAGCAAAGTCTTCTCCAGCAGGAAAGCAGAATAGGTCTTTTAAATGAATTCCTGAGACATAGTCCGGAATCCCGCAGTTTGACGGCAAAAGGCAAAGACAAATTTATGATGCTGATCGTACGCGACCCGGATATCATGGACGAGATCAGCGAAGTCTTTATAGAATACGGAGTAGAAGAAGCCACAATCCTGGATACGGGAAGCATGAAAGGCGTGCTGTCCAAAGTACCGTTGTTTCTGGGTTTCTTTGATTTTACCGGAGACCGGGATAATAGCGGTAAACTGATACTGGTGAAATTGCCGCGTGATTACGTTCATGCTCTTGTTCACGGATTGGAGGATGCCTTTGGCGATCTGGATGATTATACGGGATTAAGCCTGGTAGTATTGGATATATTTTACAGTAAAGGAATATAAGAGATGTATTTGCGAAAAATGGTAATGATAATATTAGTTTTCAGCATCTTCCTGCTTTCAGCGGGAAATGACGATTTGAGAGATAATCCTGGGCTTGGACACTATCTGCATCAGGATGAGATTGGCAGAAGTCTGGAAAGAGAGTTCTATGCTACAGATCCACCAGTTACCGCGAGAAATATAGCCGAATTTGAACAAATGGAAGGAGTGCTGATCCGTTCACCGTTCGGAATCAGCTACCAGTTGATAGCCAGTTTTGCAGAAGAGGATAAAGTGGTGACCATAGTTGCCAGCCAGAATGAGCAGAATAATGTGACATCCAATTATATTGGTCAGGGAGTAAACCTGGCAAATTGTGAGTTCCTGATCGCTAATTCGGACAGCTACTGGACACGTGATTATGGACCGTGGTATATCTACGATGGGAGCGAAGTGGCAATAGTAAATTTCATTTATAATCGTCCTCGACCAAATGATAATGATATACCGATCGAAGTAGCGGATTATTTGGGAGTTACTCTTTATGGCATGCCTCTGGTGGTGACTGGTGGAAATTATATGACCGATGGTTGTGGCATTTCCGCTTCCAGTGATCTGGTGTATGCTGAAAATCCGAATTTGAGTACAACTGATATAGATGAAATGATCACAGATTATCTGGGCGTGGGAACATATCATGTGCTTCCCGATCCGAATAATACTTATATAGATCACATTGACTGCTGGGGCAAATATCTGGGTGTGGATAAAGTTCTGATCCGGGAAGTGCCCACCAATCATGCACAATATGACGAAATCGAGGCAACGGCAGCATATTTTGCCAGCCAGAACTGTGCCTGGGGCTATCCTTATGAAGTTTATCGGGTTTACACTCCCAATAATCAGCCTTATACCAACTCCCTGATCTTGAATAAACGGGTCTATGTGCCGATCGCAGGCAGCGGTTGGGATGATGAGGCAATTGCGGTATATGAAAGTGCTTTGCCGGGTTATGAGGTGCTGGGATTTACTGGAAGCTGGTATAGCACAGATGCGCTTCATTGCCGGACAAAGGGCATTGCAGACCGTAATATGGTGCATCTGGCTCATCAACCCTGGTGGCAGGAACATAATGGCAATGAAGAACTTAATTTCAGCACAGAGATAACTGCATACAGCGGGGAAGGATTGTTAGCTGATTCCGTGTATGTAGGCTGGCGTTTTAATCAGGGAGAGTGGACAAAAACGAGCCTGGAATTTACCGGTGACGGGATCTGGGAAACTGACCATGCACTCCCATTAGAAGCGGGAAATTTCCAGTATTATATTCATGCTCAGGATATTGCGGGTAATAAAGCTGATCATCCTTTCACTGCTGTTGCTGATCCGCATGAATTTGCCGTGTTGCAGGCAATTGCCTATGGTGATATTGACGAAAACGGCAATATAGAAACTTATGATGCAGCGCTTTTGATGAGGTATATTATTGGACTTGATCCGCTACCGGAGCTTGATCCACGACCCTGGGAAACAGCCCGGATCGTGGCGGCTGACGTAGATGGCAACGGCGAACTGGACAGCTACGATGTTTCTTTGATCCTGCAGTACTACGTGGTTTTGATCACCGAATTTCCAGTTGAGCAATAATGGTTAAAATTTCTATTGACAGTATTAAAAGGTTTATAAGTATAAATACAGGGGGTAATTAGTATTATGAAGAAGACGATTATAATTGCCGGGTTATTGCTTATAGTCTGCTTTTTAGCAGCGGATATACGTGATATATCTATTGATGGTGGAAATTATACGGTGAATGCCGGAGACACTTTGCGGGTATATGTCAATGCTCTGGATATCACTGATGATATGCGGGTGATCGCCTTTCAATTTGACACCTATTATAACAGCGAGTTACTAAAATATTTAACCCACAAGCCAGGTGATCTTTTTGAGAATGCCATGTTGATGGCAAATGGAGATGATCCGGGACTTATCAAAGTTGCCTGCAGTCACTGGCTGCCTCAAATCGGAAGCGGTACTCTGGTAGAACTGGTCTTTATAGCCCAGAAACCAGGAGAAACTATAATCCAGTTCGATAAATTTAAAATGAATTCTACTCAGATGGAGCATGTCTATGATGCCAGTGTAAAAATTCTGGGAGCAGAAATAGATAAAAAGGACAAATAAACCAGGAAGGAATCATGAAAATAATAATAATAATAACACTGTTTTTGCTGACATTAACCTTATTTGCTGATCTTGAGGATTGCGAGATCACTGTTTCATCCGGCAACGTCAATGCTGGAGAATCCATAATGATAACTGTTTCCACTTCCGAATTACTGGAAGAATGGGATGTGATCAGTTTCCAGTTTGAGATGTTTTATGATCCCGCAGCAGTCACTTTTAACAGTTATGAAGAAGGTGACATCTTCACAGATGGGAGCCTGATAATGAATGAACTAGAGCCAGGCACATTACGGGCGGCGTACGCCTATTATCTGGCTCAGACCGGTTCCGGAATAATACTTCGAATGTATTTTGTAGGTATTGCCGGAGAAACAGAACTGGATATTCATGACTTTAAGTTTAATGCCACTATTCTGGAAAATACTACTGATGGCAATATCACTGTAAATGGAGAAAATCTGTTACCAATTGCTGATGCAGGAGTAGATATAACGGTTAATGAAGGGAATCCGGCAGAACTGGATGGCAGCAATTCTTATGATCCGGAGGGGAATACGTTGACTTACCTTTGGACAGCACCCGATGAGATAACACTTGAAGACCCCACTTCGGCTATTATATCATTCACAGCGCCCATGGTGACGGAGGACACTGAATTTATCATCAGTCTGGTTGTTAATGACGGCATTCATAATTCGCTGCCTGATGAAGTGATAGTGACGGTGCAGAACGTGGACGCTATTGATGAATTTCCGATGCAGATCACTCAGGTGGGTATTCACAGTATCAGTCCTAATCCTTTTAATCCCTCCACAACTATCAGTTTTCTGGTTCCCTATAACGAAACAGACCTGGAATTAAAAATATATTCCATCAAGGGTCAACTGGTGAAGAACTATCATTTGACCGGATTGGCATCCAACAGTCTTTCGCAGGTAACCTGGCAGGGCTGCGATAATTCGGGTAACAGTGTAGCCAGTGGGATTTATTTCTGCCAGATCTCGGGTAATAACAGTAAAGATTACAGCAGAATGCTGCTGCTGAAATAATAATTAGAAAGGCTGCCATGGCAGCCTTTTTTATATGGAAAACTCAAAATTCCGGCTGGGCAACAATATAAAAGAGATTTACGAATTTGAAAAACGTAAAAAGCTGAAACGACCTCTGCTGGGAACAAACATCACTGCCGGTTTTCCCTCTCCAGCCCAGGATTATATTGAAAAGACTATTGACCTGAATGAACAATTGATCACTCATCCGGTTGCTACTTTTTTTGTACGCGTGGAAGGTGATTCCATGATCGGAGCGGGTATATTCCCGGATGATGTTCTGATCGTGGACAGGGCTTTAAATGCTGCCAGCGGGAATATTATTGTTGCCGTGCTGAATAGTGAATTAACCGTTAAAAGATTGCGAATAACTGAAGAATATTGGTCACTGGTACCAGAAAATCCGGCATATCCGGAAATGATCATCGGCGAAGATACTGATTTTATTGTCTGGGGTGTGGTGACTTACTGCATTCACAAACTATAAGGAAGCTTATGAGAATTTCATTTTTAAAGAATAGAGCCAGGAACAATCTGCATGGTAACTGGGAAGTAGCGATAGTTGCAGTGTTATTGGGATTTTTGGTATTTGCTGCCATTGATGCGATATTTGGTAAGCGATATTTTGATAGCGGCTTCTTTATATTCTGCCTGCGTTTAGTATTTCAGGGTCCTGTCTTTTTAGGTATGACCATGGTCTTTCTGGGGATCAGCCGTGGCACTAATCCACAGGCATCACTGATATTCAAAGGTTTTGATAACTGGATAAAATCCTTTCTGCTTATATTAATGATCACGATATTTGTTGCTTTATGGTCAATCTTGCTGATCGTTCCGGGAATTATTGCAGCTTTATCATACAGCATGTCTTTTTTCATTCTGGCAGATGATCCTCAGATCAATGTTTTTGAAGCTATCAGACGCAGCAGGATGATAATGCGGGGGCATAAAACGGAATTTTTGCTGCTGAACCTGAGTTTCATTGGCTGGTTACTTCTAAGTATTGCCACAGCAGGATTATTATATATTTTTTATGTGGGACCTTTTTATAATGCAACCATGACAGAATTTTACGAATCACTTCAGGAAGTTTCGGATTATTAAGTTATGTGCGGGAATTTTGCACTATACAGCTCAGTTCAGGCAATCAAGGATTATTATAAACTTCTTCAGGAAATGGGGGAGATAGAACCTAATGCTGATATCCGTCCTTCACAGCAGGTTCCTGTTGTTGTCATCAAGCAGGGGAGAAAATATCTGGGATTTGTCCAGTGGGGTTTGATCCCATTCTGGGCAAAAGACCAAAAGATCGGGTATAAATTATTTAATGCCCGGGCTGAGACATTAGACGTTAAACCCAGCTTTAAGATACCATTTCAGAAAAGACGCTGCCTGATCCCCGCAAATGGTTTTTTTGAATGGCGCAAGCCTGATAAGGCAAAATTCTACTTTGAAGTAAAAAGCAGAAAACTCTTTTCTTTCGCAGGTATCTGGGAAAAGTGGAAAAATCCACAGGGCGAGATCATCCCCTCCTGCACGATCATCACCTGCGAACCGAATAAACTTCTCTCGCCTATACATGACCGCATGCCCGTGATCCTCAGAACAGAAGATGAAGAAACCTGGCTGAACAGCAATGATCCCGAAATTCTTAAAAAGCTGCTGGTCCCTTATCCCGCTGAGGATATGATCATTTCTCCAAAATAACTCTACAGTTTTTGCCTGCCTATTATGTTATTGACAATTTTCCGCTGCTGAAATCTCAAGTAAATAAATAAATATTTTCAGGAGTATATATGAAAAGACTGATTCTTATTCTCGTTGTCATCTTCAGCCTGACAGTGCTGGGTGCAAATGATCTGATATATAAAACCCTCGATAATGGGATGCAGATAGCCGTAAAGCGGAATGAAACTAATAATTCCGTGGCAGTTTATGGCTTCGTTAAAACCGGCGCAAT
>CAZAHZ010000133.1:0-9179 GCA_964485055.1 uncultured Candidatus Cloacimonadota bacterium | reverse complement strand
GACATAACTATCTGTGTAATATAACAATATCTATATCTGGCTGATATAAAAAGGGAGGATGCCTGCTTAGAGATTAGAAATAAAAATTGACTTATCTTGTATTATGATAAGATTTGTAAAAATAAAAAAGAGAGTTAATATGACAAAACTTACTTTTCACGGCGCCACCGGTACAGTGACCGGATCGCGTTTTCAATTGGAAATTGATGGCAAAAATGTACTCATTGATTGTGGCTTGTTTCAGGGTCAAAAGGAAAATCGGTTACTTAACTGGCAGAAATTTCCTGTAAACCCTTCCTCGTTTGATCATGTCTTTCTCACTCATGCCCATATAGACCATTGTGGTTATTTACCGCGTTTTGTTAATAATGGTTTTTCCGGTAAAATTATTTCTTCCCAGGCAACTGCCGATCTCTGCGAGGTTGTTTTGCGTGATAGCGCTCACCTGCAGGAGGAAGACGCCAAATGGGCAAACAAAAAAGGTTTCTCTAAACATTCTCCGGCTCTACCGCTTTATACTGCCGAGGATACTGAGAAGACTATTCCGCTTTTTAAACCTATCTTCTATGGTGATATTTATAATTTATCTGAAAATACCCGCGTGAGGTTTCATGATTCCGGGCATATACTCGGTGCTTCGTTGATAGATTTTAAAACTGACCTGGGAGAAACTACCCGCAAAATTCTCTTCAGCGGAGATCTGGGTCGCCCGGAAATTGCCGTACTTAATGATCCCGATCAGGTATATAACGTAGATTATCTCATCCTGGAATCCACTTATGGTGACCGGACTCACTCTGATGTGGATGCTGAAGAAGAACTGCAGCGTGTAATCAATGAAAGCAGCAAGCGGGGTGGTGTTCTGGTGATTCCCGCGTTTTCGGTTGGTCGAACGCAGACGCTTCTTTACCTGATCAGAAAATTAGAAGAAGAGGGTAAGATCCCCCTCATGCCTGTTTATGTGGATTCGCCCATGGCAATTGAAGCACTTAAAATTTTTGAAGATCATATTCGTGATTTTAATCTTCAGGCTCGCATGTTGACTATGCAGGGTAAGGATATTTTCCGTACCCAAAATCTTCATATCTGCCGCTCAAAAGAAGAATCCATCAGTATTAACGAGGTTAAGTCTAATGCCATTATTATTTCTGCCAGCGGGATGGCTACAGGAGGACGCATCCTGCATCACCTGGCAAGACGGTTGCCTGATCCTCAAAACACTATTTTACTTATTGGTTACCAGGCGGAAGGTACTCGCGGCAGAACACTGCTGGAAAAAGCCGAAACTGTTAAAATCCACAGCCAGGAAGTTCCAGTTAAAGCAAATGTCGAAATGATTGATGGTTTCTCCGGACATGCCGATTACTACGAAATGCTTGCCTGGCTCATGGCGTTCAATAAGACTCCCAAAAAAGTTTTCATCGTGCATGGCAATAAAAATGCCTCTGCTGCCATGGCAGGACACATCAGAGAAGAATACGGCTGGGATGTGGTTATTCCTTCTATGGGGGATAGCTTTATTCTCGATTAATAATATTTCTTGACAATAGTGAGCGTTCACTAACTAATGTCTCCTGATTAAGAAACAGGAGGTTGACATGGAACTAACGGAAAGACAGAAGCAGATTGTGGATATCTCGATCAAGCTGATCGCTGAGCAGGGCATCCAGAATCTCACTATCAAGAACATCGCCAAAGAAGCAGGCTTCTCCGAACCGGCACTCTATCGGCATTTCAATTCTAAATTCGATATTATCATGGCAATGCTGGCAAGTTTTCAGAATATCTCTGCTTTTATTCTTTCTGAAACTGAAAAAGAAGAATTGGACAGCCTCAAGAAAATTGAAAAGTTCCTTTTTGACCGTTATCATCGTTTTGCTGCTAATCCACAGGCAGCCAAAGTCATGTTTGCCGAGGGTCTTTTTATGGATGACCCCAGGTTTTCCCGAAAAATGCTCGATATTATGCACCAGCATGCCGTTACTATGCAGAATATTATCCGTGATGGTCAGCATAATGGTGAATTGCGTACCGATATTCCGGCGCGTGAAATGTTTCGCATTATCTTTGGCTCACTCAGACTGCTGGTTAGCCAGTGGTGCCTCGCTGACTACAATTTTGATCTGCCACTGGAAGGAAAACTGCTCTGGAATGGGGTTCAAAAATTAATAAGTTAATTTTTTTAATAACATAAGTTAGTTAATATTAACTAAGGATAAGGCGTGAAAAGAGATATTATTCAAATTGATGAAGCTAAGTGCAATGGTTGTGGCAATTGCATACCCGGCTGCCCTGAAGGTGCTTTGCAGATCATAGACGGCAAGGCACGGCTGGTCAGCGACCTGTTTTGTGATGGCTTGGGTGCCTGCCTTGGGAATTGTCCACAAAATGCAATTTCTGTTACTACTCGTGAAGCAGAAGCCTATGATGAAGCCAGAGTTCTGGAAAACATTATTAAGTCCGGACCTAATACGATCAAGGCACATCTGAAACATCTACGGGATCATGGACAGCATGAATATTTTGAGCAGGCAGTGGCTATTTTGCTGCGTCAGGGAAAGCCAATTCCCAGGCTCGATGAAGATAGCTGCGTATTGGGAGGATGTCCTTCCGCTCAAACGCAGGTAATAGACCGCATCCCGCCTGAATTACCTTCCAAAGCCACGCTGCAGGCTGCTTTGCAAACCTGGCCAGTGCAATTGCATCTCCTCAATCCTGAAGCATCATATCTGGAAAAAGCTGATCTTCTTATCGCAGCAACTTGTGTTCCGTTTGCTTTTGCGGATTTTCACAATAAATTTATTAAAGGCAGGATTCCCATAGTTTTTTGTCCCAAGCTCGATAAAGGTTTGGATAAATACATAGAAAAGCTGGCTCTGATCTTCAAAACGCGTAATATTAAGTCAGTTACTATTGTGCGAATGGAAGTTCCCTGCTGTGGAGGTACCGAGTTAATTATTCAAAAATCGCTCGAAAAAGCCCAGAAATTTATGATGGTAAAAGTTAACGTGATTTCAATCAAAGGAGAAATAATATGAGTATGTTCTGCTATCAATGTCAGGAAACCATGAAAAACCAGGGCTGTCAGTATGCCCGTGGCATGTGTGGAAAACCTGCCGAAACTGCAAAATTGCAGGATGTTCTGATCTATACCCTCAAGGGTATTGCCCTCGCTGCCCAAAATAACTACGATCCCCCAGCCGGGCTTTTCGTCGCTAAAGCCCTTTTTGCCACGATCACTAACGCCAATTTTGATGATGACCGCATTATTGCTCTCATCAATGAAGGTCTTATCATTCGTGATAAACTAAAAAACGGACAAAATATTCAGCATGATGCTCTTAGCTGGACAGGTAGTTCAAAAGTTGATTTCCTTGCAAAAAGTGAAACTGTCGGCGTGCTTGCCACAGAAAATATTGATGCTCGTTCTCTCCGTGAATTACTTACTTATGGGCTAAAGGGCATTTCTGCCTATGCCGAACATGCTGCCATGCTCGGAAAGGAAGATAATGCCATTTATAAATTCCTGATTGAAGGACTGGCTTCCACGCTTAAGGAATTTTCCCTGGATAAGATGATTGCCCTGGTGATGAAAGCCGGTGAAACTGCCGTAAAGACCATGGCACTGCTTGACGAAGCTAATACTTCCACGTATGGACATCCTGAGATTACGGAAGTTAATATCGGTGTCGGCAAAAATCCTGGTATCCTTATTTCCGGTCATGACCTGCATGATATGGAAGAATTGCTTATCCAGACTGAAGGTACAGGCATTGACGTTTACACCCACTCCGAAATGTTGCCTGCCAATTACTATCCTGCCTTCAAAAAATGTAAACACTTTGTAGGTAACTACGGTAATGCCTGGTGGAAACAGAATGAAGAATTCAAAACTTTTAATGGTCCTATACTGATGACCACCAATTGTATCACTCCTGTGCAGGATGAATACAAAGACCGCATCTTTACTACCGGTATGGCTGGCTACCCCGGAGTTCCGCATATTGCAGATCGAGAGAAAGGTAAACAAAAAGATTTCTCCCAGATCATCGAACTTGCTAAAAACTGTAAGCCTCCTATTGAAATTGAAAAAGGTACTATTATCGGTGGCTTTGCGCATAATCAGGTTATTGCTTTGGCAGATAAAATTGTTGCTGCTGTCAAATCAGGTGCTATCAAACGCTTTGTCGTGATGGCTGGCTGCGATGGCAGGCATGGCACGCGCTCATATTTCACTGATGTCGCTCAGGAATTGCCACCCGATACAGTGATCCTCACCGCCGGTTGCGCCAAATACCGCTATAACAAACTCCAACTCGGAGATATTGGCGGTATCCCCCGCGTTCTTGATGCCGGACAGTGCAATGACTCCTATTCTCTGGCTGTTATCGTCCTCAAACTCAAAGAAGTCTTTGAACTTGATGACATCAATGACCTGCCCATCTCCTTTGACATCGCCTGGTATGAACAAAAAGCCGTTGCCGTGCTTCTTGCTCTCCTTTTTCTGGGTGTCAAAGGCATCCGTCTGGGACCAACTATCCCTGCCTTCCTCTCCCCCGCAGTAGTAAAAGTCCTCGTCGAAAACTTCAATATCAAACCCATCGGTGATGTCAAATCAGACGTAGAAGCCATCATGCAGGGTAAATAAGAGTATTATCTTGTTTATTTTCATTAATCCCCAATATTAATTGGGGATTAATGAAATTTTAAATCTTATCCGCACAAATTCCTGATACCAGTCAAAAATACATTAAAGCTATGAGAATAATTCCCGAATATTCCGATTTCAGAACCAAATAATCTGGAACTTGATACTTTCTGATACAAACCTTTAGTTATCAGCGATAATTCCTGATCAGGATTTTGTAATAGATCAGGATTTCTGTATTTACTCTTCTTCTGCAATTTTGCTATTCTGCCATTATCAAAAATCCTGCTGACTGCTGCCAGATCACCCAGATACCAGCTTTCTAATTCCCGACAGGCTATTCTAATTAAGCTGTCCGACCTGCCTGCCTCCTGGCAAATATTAGAAAGCTTCATTTTAATCTCCAGACAATCCCCTTTATCCTGATCTCGAATGATAATAAAGGATGAATTTGATTTCCGCCACGAATTCAATTTGCGGAATAACTGTTTTTCCATATCCTGTTTTCCTTCAAAAGTTATATAGATATATTCGTTATCTTGCGGTAAAAATCTCGGCATAAAATTCTCCAGAAATGCTTTAGCCGATTCCTCTTCTAAGAAAAATACTATTGTTCTCATCAGGGATGTACTTTCCCAAAAAATCCCTGTTTCCATAAATAACCCATCTGATCACCATCTTTCATATAAGCTTCTATCTGTTCGTCTTCAGAAGCTCGTTTCACGAGCGTAAATCCTTTCTCTTTTTCCAGCCAGAATACTTCCTCAAGTTTCATGGCATTTAAAAAATCCGGTGAATGCGTCGAAACAAATACCTGTCCACCGTTTTGAGAATACAGCCTGAATTCTTCTGCCAATTCTATCAAAAGTTTTGGATATAATTGATTTTCCGGCTCCTCAACGCATAATAAAGGATGCGGATTGGGATCAAATAGCATCACAAGATAGGCAAACATCTTGATCGTGCCATCAGATACGTATTTATCAATAAAAGGGTCTCGAAAAGATCCATCCTGGAATTTAAGTAATAATCTGCCATCCTCAGTAGTTTCGGGTATTATTGAACTTATTCCTGGAACTCGTTTCTTCATCTTCTCGATTATTCTGGAAAATATATCTTTATGATTAAGATACAGGTTATGAGCCACTAATTGTAAATTATCTCCGCTTACCGATAAATGCTCATCATAACCTGCTGCATCTTTACTACCTCTTGCTTTGCTGATATGGAAATCAGACAAGTGCCAGTTTTCGATCATCTGGCGAAAAGCATTAGCTGCCTTGAATTTCTGAAATTGACCCAATCCCTTGATTGCCAGAATGTTACTGTCTTCCAGGTCTCGATATTCTTTGGTCAATTCTTCATCTTGTTTGCTGAAATCCTTCTCGTTTGTTATTGCATAACCTTTTCCCTTCTGGTAGTCAAGAAAATGATACGGTGATCCGTGAGCATCTCGCTTGTATCGTAATATCTCCCGCTTTACTATTACTTTCTTGTCCTCTTCACATAGTTCCAGATAATAAGTTACCAGGCGCTTCACGCCGGTTATATCCACTCTGAATTTTATCTCTATTATCAGCGATTCGTCTGCATGTCCTCGGGAAATCAGTTCCCCATAACCACCCCGACTTTGGAATGCCCGTGATACATTATATGTCAGGCAGTGCTTCAAAAAACCAAATACATCAAATAATGATGATTTCCCCGATCCATTAGCACCTACAAACACTGCCATAGCAGGTATTTTTAAGATTTCTGTATCTTTGTAACATTTAAAGTTCTTTAACCTTATTTCTTCAATACGCATCTTACCTCCGGATTCTGGTACTCACTTTGAGTATAATCCACACCTTCTGCTAAAACCTTTTTTTTGTAAAGCTATTTTCTCTATGGCTGGCATCCCCCCGAAATTTCTCCGGGTTGTTGTTTTCATCTTCACCCTGAAAGGGTGTAACTATAATAGCCATGGGTGAAACCCATGGATTCAAAATTACATGAAGTCCCCACCCCTTCCTGTTTTCGGCAAAGCCGAAAACAGGAAGGGGTGGGGAGAATTTGCGTTCTTTTTTCCCACGGGTTTTACCCATGGCTATTATAATATCACCTCGTCAGGGTGAAATTCAATTTGATTAATTTGCATAGTGTAACATATTTAAATCCAATTATTTATGATATAATATTTTAAGAAAAACAGGGGGATGCCTGATTTTCTCTATGGGAGCCTGTTGTTATGCTCGTTTCACAGTTATCAAAATTCCAGCTCCATCTGTTCGCAATCTACTTTCGGGGGCGTGAATAATCCCACGATCAGAAAGGGATTATTGGCAATAAAATGATGCTTTTGTGATGTGCCCAGGTAGAAATAACAATCTCTATCCTGGGCAAATTCTTCCAGATATTTATTCTTTATCAGCTTAAGTGCCTTCTCTTCTGTTCCCCATTTTTCCAGGCAGTTCCAGAAAAGCATCCCTGTCTCCCAGTCTTCGATCATCATTTTGTGTTGCAGACCATCTTTATCTAGGAAATGATAATAAAACTTGTATGGCAATTTTCGAAAATTAGTAAGTTCCGGTTTATTTTCAAATTGATCCAGTTTCCTGAAATATGCTTTCTGTTTCTCAGACCACTCCCTGTCTGTCTCTTCCCAACTGAAATCTGTGATCTCTGCCGGTTTGAAGGTTATCAGTGAGAGATGTATTTTTTTACTCAGCCGTATCGGCTCGGTGAATTCCTGATAAATATCTGTCTTGAATATTGTATTCTTCCGTTCCCGCCAGTTGTCTTTTGTACTTAAGATTTCCTCTAATTCCGGTTTTTCGTCTGCTACCGGATGATAGCTTTCTCGGCGATTATCATGCGGATTTTTGGTCAAATTCAGCCTGATCCATTGATACTTGCTGAACTGCTCCAGTTCCTGTAGATCCCGGAAGCGGATCGGAAATATCCTCAACCAGTTACCTTCCGGACTAATTCCGGCTATGCAGACAAATTCTCCGTTTTTCCCGGAAAGGTTGGGATACGTCTTTACTGTGATCAGTATTTTCTGATCATGGAGGTTGGGTGCCAGATAAGTGAAAATATTCATATCGTACCTCCAGCCTTATTTTCCGGTTAATAAGCCTAATATTCGTGTTCTGTGACAAAAATTTTCATCTTTCTCAAAACATAGTAAAACAATCCTGCCATATTTTTCCTGAAGCAGACTGATCCGATTCAGATATTCACTTGCTTGCGGTAGAAATTCTTCCTCATATCTATCCAGCAACCTTAGATGCTCTTCAACCGATTTTATTTCTTTTCGTAATTCCGAAGAAATTCCCAGTTCCGGGATGTGAATATAGTCAATATCCACTTTTTTAAATTTATCTTTCAGGCTCCCCTTATTGAAGTCAAATTTCATGGAGAAAGGATTCCGGCGTACATCTATTACCAACCGGATATCTTCTTCTATCAATTCCTGTAGATAACGGTCAATACTTTTCCCCTCATAACCCTTACCAGTCAGGCAAGGCTCCTCATTCTCCTGATAATTCTCTCTCAAATCCCTGGCAAATTCTATTTCCATATCTCCCATAGTATGATTTTTATATTTATTCACTAACCGGATTATTTCCACTTGATCGTTTCTTTTAATTCTTTGGAAATCTTCACCTTTCAGTAATTCCGTTTTACCTTCGCTGTCCTCCTGTAAATATCCTTCTTTTACAAGTTTGCCAAAATCACGAAAACTTACAAAACTGTGATAACCAGATTTGCCTGGGAAAAAATCATAATGGTTTTCTCCCGTACTCTTACAAAAAAGATATAAAAGTTTCTCCATTTCTGTACGGTATAATCCTGTTCCGCTCTTCTCGAAAATCCCCAGCATTATTCTCTGTCTGTAATACATATTCATTATCCCTGCTAAATAATTACTTTCGGATCATAGCCGTCAAGTACATTAAGCTGCTTCACAGAGATATTCCGGTAATACTGTAATCTTAGACTGGAATGAAAGGGTGGGGTGTTAACTGGAAAGATATAAAATTAACTATTCGGATAATATTATCTTGACTATAAAGATAGGATTTATAGAAATGGGTTCAGATAATATAAGGAGGGAAAAATGGAAATATTTAGTGAAGTGAAACTGACAAAATTACCGGAAATGAAAGTAGTGTCAGCGAGTAAAGTGAGTGAAAATCCGGAGGAGGAAGTGATAGGGTTTTTATGTAAGTGGCTGCAATCGCGCGGTTATGATTTGGAGAGCCGGCGGGGATTTGGATTTGACATCCCAGTATCGGAGGAAGACAAGTTTGCTGGGAAGCGAGGATATGAGTACTGGATAACTATTGAGGAGGACTTGGCAGGTGATGATGAGGTGAGCATAAAAACAATCGCTGCAGATGATTATGCCTTTTTACGGATCAAAGAACCTTTTTCGGATACCTTTGAGCGGATAGGACAAGGCTGGCAACTATTAGCCGGAGAAGTCGGGCAAATGAGTCAGGAAAAATGTTCCTGCGGAAACGAGAGTCGGTATTGCCTGGAG
>CAZAHZ010000132.1:0-9203 GCA_964485055.1 uncultured Candidatus Cloacimonadota bacterium | reverse complement strand
TGAGACTTCAAAAATATCATGGTACTGCGAGTTTATGCTTCTGCGAAACTTGAGTAAATTAATTATCTTTTTTTGTGTGGTTCGTGTGGTTCGTGGTAAAAAAAAATTCAAGAAATTATCTGGCGGTGGCACTCTTGGAGGGAGCGGGGATTGAAGTGGATGATGGCGAGTTCGGGTTTGTGGTAAGCAGCATGTTGCACAATTAATGAATTACCTGAAAATAACTGGTTTAAAACTTGGATTACTGGTAAACTTCTGTAACTATCCCAAAGCAGAGATAAAAAGAATTATTATAAATTAATTATCTTTTTTTGTGTGGTTCGTGTGGTTCGTGGTAAAAAAAAATTCAAGAAATTATCTGGCGGTGGCACTCTTGGAGGGAGCGGGGATTGAAGTGGATGATGGCGAGTTCGGGTTTGTGGTGAGCGGCATTGAACATAAGCGTATTCCCGATATTATCCTGCCAGGAGCCGGTGATACTGGTGGATTCATGGACGTGACCATGGATCGTGAGCAGGGGCTGTCTGGCAGTTATAAATTCGCGGATAGCGATGCTGCCGACGTGGACATCCATCGGTGCCAGATCTATCATTCTGCCGTCGAGAGAGGCGCGATCGAGTTTGGTTTTATACGGCGGAGAATGGAAAAGGCAGATGTGATGTGAAAGATCATCAGCGCTGAAAAGATTTACCAGATCACGCTTGATCGTACTCCATTCGATCTCAAGTTTATCAGTTTCCACGGTTCGAAAACCTTGATCAGGCGGAATTGCACCAACATCAATGTAGCGTGAGACATCATATTTTTCCCAATCCTTGAGTTGAAATGGCGAAGGCGGTACAAAAGAGTAACCGCAGACGGTAAACTCCTTCCATTTCAGGCAGCGGTTATGAATATAATGCCATAATCCGAGGTGATCGAGTTTGAGGCAGGCATCTTCGAGCAGACGGGGATCATCATTGCCCAGAATAATGAAAATATCGGGATAGCGGTCGGCGAGTTTCTGTTTCAATTCGGTAAGGTTATGCTTGAGGAACTGCAGAATGAAGTCTTCTACATTTTCTCCGAGATGAAAGCGGTAGTAACCACCGGAGATATCACCGGCGACGAAAACAGCTTCGGGCTGCTCTGCTTCTATCACAGCAAAAAGCTGCTTATATAATTCCTGTTTTCCATGCAGATCAGAAACTGCCAGACAATTATTTATATTATTCATTTCGATTTCTTATAATTTATCTGTGGAAAATGTCAAGAAAATTGAAACTTGTTCTTTGCGAGGAGAGCCTTTGATGGACAACATGGACAAGATGGACTGAATGGACACCAGATAATCTACCATGTCCATAAGGTCTATAATGTCCCTTGACATCCTACTCCCGGCTAAGCGCAGAGCTTATGTGGGGAGAAATTACCCGATTTTGCTTTACAAGGTAGGGTGGTAAGTAAAAAACTGCGACTAAGTGAAAAGGAGAGGAATATGCTGACCATGCACGATCTTAATAAGCAGATACTGCAATCAGCCCAGCAGGGATTAGCGAGGCTGGTATTTCTGAAGAGATTATCGGAGGAATTGATAAATTATACCGGGTGTGATACCCTGGAATTACGGCTGGCAGACGAATTGCTGCAATATATCTGGCATTATGCAGTAAGCGGAGAATCAGGCTTTCGGGAATGCAGCTTCAAAACGAGTGCTGAAGGAGATCTGATTCCCTGCCTGGATAATGGCAGTATAAGTGAGCAGGTTTGTGAGGAGCTATTTAAAGAAAGATACAATCCGGAGCTGAAATTTCATTACCGCAAACAGAGTATTCTGGTTGATGACGCTTATCACGATCAGCGTTATATTGATCAGGGGGGCAATACCCTGGGAGAAGAGACGGAATATGGCTCATTAATCTATGTATCTTTTGTCACGAATCAGGATGTTCCGGGATTATTGATATTAAAAAAGCGGGAATGCAATTTTTTTAGCCGGGATGATGAATTATTATATGAGAATCTGGCTCAGATCCTAGGCATAGCGATTGCCTTCCGGCGTTCTCAATTTGCTTTAGGTGAGCGGGTAAAAGAACTGACCTGCCTGCATTCGATCAGTAAACTGCTTCAGGAAGAAGAGCTGACCTGGGCGGAGACATTTCAGAAACTGGTGGAATTGATCCCGGCATCTTTTCAATATCCCGAACTGACAGGCTGCCGTTTGCAAATCAACGGGAAATCATATAAATCACCTGATTTTCTGATAACAACAAAAAAGATGAGCCAGAACATATTTTTAGGCAGAGAGCGAGTAGGCGAAATAACGGTCAGTATCCAGAATCCTGAGCTGGATTTTCTGATTGAGGAATATGATCTGCTGTCTTCAATTGCAGGAGCAACCGGAGCATTATACCGTAAACTGCAGGCAGAAGAGGAGAAGCGAGAGATAGAAGAGAGATTGCGTCAGGCAGACCGTCTGGCGACAATAGGTCAACTGGCAGCAGGAATTGCCCATGAATTGAATGAGCCGTTATCAAATATCCTGGGCTATGCCCAGTTAATAGAGGGAGATTTGCCGAAGAGCAGCAGTGTGAGTGAAGATCTGTCTAAGATAATCAGTTCATCGCTGCATGCGCGTGAGATTGTGCGGAAATTACTGTTATTTGCCCGTCAAATGCCCATAAATAAGACACATGTAAATATTAATGAGATCATCCAGGAAAGCCTGCAGATAGTAAGCAGCAGGATCGCGAAACATAATATTCAATTAAAGTTAGATTTGGATGGTACACTGCCGGATATCATGGCAGACAGCTCACAACTCAAGCAGGTGGTGATCAATCTGCTGGTAAATGCGGAGCAGGCAATGCCGGACGGTGGAAAGCTGGAGATCAGCACGCAAATCCTGAAGCAAAAAATCGAAATAGAAATAAAAGACAGCGGAACAGGTATGAGCAAGAGCATACAGAAGAAGATATTTCTACCCTTTTTTACGACCAAGGAATCAGGCGAGGGTACAGGATTGGGACTGGCAGTGGTGGACGGCATTGTGAAAGCCCACGGGGGAAGCATAAAAGTGAGATCAGCAATAGATGAGGGTACTTGTATAACGCTCAATTTCCCCATTCCAGCCAGAGCAGAAAGGAAATAATAATGAAAAAACAGGATGCATTGATATTAATAGTAGATGATTCGGAAGATACGCGGGAGATGATAAGAAGGCATCTAAACCCTTATTATTCTACGGTTATGACCTCGTCAGGCGTTCAGGAAGCCGTGGAATTATTGAAAGATCAGGCATTTGACCTGGTGATAACGGATCTGAAAATGCCGGGAGCAAGTGGGCTGGAGCTGGTTCGGTTTGTGCGTGAAAATTTTCGCAATATGGGATTAATGATGGTCACGGGTTACGCCACAATAGAAGGTGCAGTGGAAGCGATGAAGCTGGGAGTTGAGGAATATCTCCCCAAGCCTTTTACGGGAGCTGAGTTACTGGCAATTGTGAAAACCCTGCTCGATCGTGTAAGTGCGCGTCAGAGTCTGGATTGTGAAGCACCAGATGGCGGGAAATACGGTATTACAGGCTATTCTGCTGTAATGCAGGAAGTTTTCAGTTCCATCGAAAAAGCATCCCGCACTTCGGCAACAGTTCTGATAACAGGTGAAAGCGGGACAGGAAAGGAACTGGTGACCAGGGCAATACATTATCAGAGCAAACGCAGTTCAGCACCTTTTGTCCCGGTAAATTGCACTGCAATACCTCAGGAACTGCTGGAAAGTGAATTATTTGGCTATGTGAAAGGAGCGTTCACGGGAGCAGAAACCTCGCGTGCAGGTTTTTTTCAAACTGCTGACGGCGGTACGATATTTCTGGATGAGATTGGAGAAATGAGCCTGATGATGCAGGCAAAATTATTACGCGTTATACAGGAAAAAGAAGTCTATATGGTCGGTTCGCGTAAGCCGGTAGCAGTAAATATCAGGATCATTTCAGCTACTAATAAGGAGCTGCGTAGCCTGGTCAATGCCGGATTATTCAGAGAAGACCTGTATTACCGCCTGAATGTGATCAATATCGAATTACCGCCCTTGCGGGATCGAGGCGGAGATATCCTGCTGCTGATCAATTTTTTCCTGCGTAAACATGCTCTGGAGATGAGCAGCGAAATACCAGTCCTGCAGGAAGATACACTGGTTTTGCTGCAGCATTATCCCTGGCCCGGTAATGTGCGGGAACTGGATAACCTGATCATGAGGCTGGTGGTGATGCATAATGGTGAAATCATCAAACCGGCAGACCTGCCGGGATATATGAAAAACAGTATGTCCAGCGGATATAATTATTCGCTGCGTACTCTGGCGGAAGTGGAAAGCGATCATATCAGAAAGGTTCTCGAGCAGACGGGGAACAATAAATCGGAGGCAGCCCGGATATTAGGAATAGACCGTAAAACCTTGCGAGTCAAACTTCAGGAATAGCGTCCACGAGCGGTACATAAGTCGCCAGTGGGGAGAAATTCCCCAGAATATAAAATTTCAGAAATAGAATAATAGTACTAATAAATTATTTTATAATTATTATTTGTATAGCAATACATAATTCAGATAAAAAAAACAAACGTTTTGGCACGCAAAGTGCGTCAGAGATAGTAACAGAAAAAAATTACTGGAGGTAATGATGGATCTAAAGGGATATAATCCATTTAAGATGGCACAGGAACAATTTGATAAGGTGGCAGATATACTGAACCTTGATCAAGGAACACGAGATTTACTTCGCAATCCAATACGAGAATATCATTTCAGTATTCCGGTCAAAATGGATGACGGCACAACCAAGATATTTCAGGGATTTCGCATACAGCATAACGATGCCCGTGGACCAAGTAAAGGCGGGATACGCTTTCATCCGCATGAGACCGCAGATACAGTGCGGGCTTTATCAATGTGGATGACCTGGAAATGCAGCGTGGTTGATATTCCATTAGGTGGCAGCAAGGGAGGAGTGATCTGTGATCCTCACAATCTCAGCATGCGAGAACAGGAACAGATATGCCGTGGCTGGATACGCCAGATTGCTCAAGTTGTGGGACCGTTGCGTGATGTTCCAGCACCTGACGTGATGACCAACGGTCAGCACATGTTATGGATGCTGGATGAATTTGAAGTGATACACGGACAGAAATTTCCTGGATTTATCACCGGCAAGCCGGTAGGAATGGGTGGATCACTGGGCAGAACCGAAGCAACGGGTTACGGCGTGATCTTCACATTACGTGAAGCGTTACGAGAACTTAGCATCAAGATTGAAGATACAACCGCCAGCGTGCAGGGATTTGGTAATGTAGCTCAGTATGCGATCGAACTTTATCAGCAGATGGGTGGCAAGGTTATCTGTGTATCCTGCTGGGATCAGAAGGAGCAGAAAGCTTTCTCATTCAAGAAGGAAATCGGTGTTAACCTGGAAGAGCTAAGAAGTATCACAGATAGATTTGGTGGCATTGATCAGGCAAAAGCGAAAGAATTTGGTTATGAAATTCTGGCAGGTGATGACTGGTTAAGCCAGGAAGTTGATATTCTCATCCCGGCAGCAATGGAAAACCAGATCAGGGGAGATAATGTAAATATCATTAGAACCAGCGTAAAAGTTATTGCTGAAGGTGCCAATGGACCCACCACACCCGAAGCAGATGCAGTAATACACAAGAATGGCATATTTCTCATTCCTGATTTTCTGGCAAATGCCGGAGGAGTAACCTGCAGCTATTTTGAACAGGTACAATGCAATATGAATTATTACTGGGAAAAAGACGAAGTGCTCAGCAAGCTGGATATCAAGATGACCTCAGCTTTTCTGGATGTATCCAGACTGGCAAAGACGCGAGAACTTTATATGCGCGATGCAGCTTACGTGATTGCTATCAATCGCGTGGCTCAAGCGTGTAAGGATAGAGGTTGGGTTTAGGCTGCCCAATAAAAAGCAAACCTTCATGTTAGAAGAATGGAACCGGGAAACCGGTTCCATTCACTTAAGAAAAAGGAAATAACTGAAATGAATGATACGGAAAGTCGGAGAAAATACAGTCGCTATGATGACAGCAGTATATTTAATTATATTGGCGGAGGAGAGCTGGGAGGCAAAGCAGCCGGACTGGTTCGCATTCAGGAGATACTGGAGACTGAGATCAGCAGCGGTGAGATCGAAGGCGTGCGAATCTCAATTCCAGGGATGACAGTTCTGCGAACTGATATCTTTGATGAATTCATGAAACAGAATGATCTCTATCCATTGGCACTGGCATCTAATGATGACGTCTTTATTGCCCATTCTTTTCAGAAAGCCAGTTTGCCTCCGGCAATTGTAGGTGATCTCCGAAATCTGATCGCCAAGACCACTAATCCCCTGGCAATCCGATCATCAAGTCTTCTGGAAGATTCTTCTGCCGAACCGTTCGCCGGTGTTTATGCCACCAAGATGCTGCCCAATAATCAACAGGATACGGAAAGCAGGTTTCGTAAATTGACTGAAGCAATAAAGTATATATATTCTTCGCTTTTTTTTACAGAATCTCGTGACATTTTCAAATTAACCGCCAAAAGCGTAGAGAAAGAAAAAAGGAGGGTGACCTTCAAGGTTGTGGAAGGCAATCGTCATGGAGATGATTTTTATCCGCTGATCTCCGGTGTGGGACGCTCCTATAATTACTATCCCCTGCAGCACAGCAGGCGCGAGGACGGAGTTATCAATCTGGCACTGGGTCTGGGCAAAACAATAGTTGATGGTGGCTGCTCCTGGATATACAGTCCACTTCTGCCCAAGTCTCCCCCACCTTATAACAACTTCAAAGACCTGCTCGATAATACACAGCGGGATTTCTGGACTATCAAAATGGGTAAAATTCAGGAATTTAATCCAATCTCAGAAGTAGAATTCATGCAGAAACATCCCCTGGAAAAAGCCGAAGATGACGGCGTGCTGGATATTATCTGCTCAACATACGATGCTCAGAATGATATCCTGGTTGACGGGATACGAGGGAAGGGAGCCCGATTATTGAATTTTGCGCCGGTACTGAAATACGAAAAAATTGCTATTAATAAGGTAGTTCGCAAATTACTGGATATTTGCCGTGAATACTATAAATCGGAAATAGAAATTGAATTTGCACTTAAAAGAGACCAGACTGACTCTGATGAGCCAGTTTATCATCTGGGATTTTTACAGGTCAGGACAATGCGAGTGATATCCGGCTGTGAAAATAAGGAAGATGACCTTTATGAATGCTCGGACTTGCTGGCTGAGAGCGATTCTGTCTTAGGTAACGGTAAACGTCAGGATATCTGCGATATCGTCTTTGTGAAGCCGGATACCTTTTCAGCAGTGAACAGCCACAATATTGCTCAGGAAATAGCCGGAATAAACCGTCAACTGGCGGAAGCGAAAAAGCCATATTTGTTAATCGGGTTTGGCAGATGGGGTTCATCCGATCCCTGGCTGGGCATTCCCGTTACCTGGAGCATGATCTCCGGCGCCAGAACGATTATTGAAGCCACTTTACCACAAATGAAACCAGACCTTAGCCAGGGTTCACATTTTTTTCATAATCTGATCGCTTTTGGCATTTTTTATCTCTCTATCCAGGAAGAAAAAAAGAAAACTATTGACTGGGAATGGCTCAACGCCCAAGATATTATTAATGAAACGGAGCATGTCAGGCATGTGCGTTGTCAAAAAAATCTGGAAATTATTGTTGATTGCGTTAAAAATCGGGGAGTAATTGTTAAATGAGTGATGATTTACATATCAAAAATATTCTGAACAGCCTGAATGAACGGAAAAAAGAACTGAATTGCATCTACCAGATCAGTGAGATATTAAACAGCAATGACCAGCCTCTGGACGAGGCGTTTAACAAAGTAATAACAATTATACCCTATGGCTGGCAATATAGCGACATCTGTTCGGCTCAGATAGTTTATAATGACCAGATTTATCAAACTCCAAGGCTTGCAGTCAACAGTTGCAAGCAGGAAAGCCTGTTGATGATAGACGGGAAACAAGTTGGCAGTTTGCGGGTGTTTTATGATCTTAAAGCCGGTGAAGAATTTCTGTTTCTGGAAGAAGAACAGCGTATGCTGGACACTATAGCCGAAAAAATATCCGTCTTTTTGCATCGCAAAAAATTAATGCAGGCTTTAGCTGATCTGGAGCAGGCTACTCAAAATCGCCGGCAAAAACCTGAATGGCAGACTATTATCGAATTATTAAGACGTACTGATGCTGACAATTATCTCAGGATTGCCCGTAAATTGATGAATTATCTGTTCTGGATCGGTAGAACGGATACCGAATGCTCACCGGCTGCATTGGAATGCAAAACAAGAGATATTGAACCGGAATTCCTGCTGTTTACTAACAAACCCATAGACCGACAGGATAAAGACAGTTTACTGGAACAAAGCCGTAAAATATTTCTGCTGGCTGAAAAAAACCTCGACGATGATGAAATATTGTTAAATATCCAGAAATGGCTGCAGGAAGACAAGGTCAGCTTTCTGATCCTGGCACTGGAAGACATGGCAACTTCGCTCAGCGATATTCAAAATGCTCTGGAAAGGTTTTTTTATCTCAGCCTGGATCGTATAGAGCTTTCTAACTATACAAAAAAGAACCTTAGCGTTTTATTGATCCTGCGTTTCTTCACTGATCAACTGGAATTTATTAATATTGCCAAGAACTTTGTGGATATAAATTATTTCCGTGAATTGATCCAGCGCATGATATTTCCTGCAAACAGCCATGGAAAACTGGGCGGTAAAAGTGCTGGGATATTTCTGGCAAGAAGCATAACTGCCTCTCTTTTTGGAAATAAGCTGCATGGCATCAATATCAGCTACCCCAAAACCTGGTGTATTACCTCTGATACGATGCACCGCTTTTTATATTACAATAATCTGGAAGAGATCATTGAGCAGAAATATAAGGATATTGAGCAGATCCGCTCCGAATATTCCAATATAATTCAACTATTTAAGAACTCGTACTTTCCACCTGAAATTCTGAAAGAGCTGACCCGCTCAATTGATGATCTTGGTAAAAAGCCAATTATAGTCCGCTCCTCCAGTTTACTGGAAGACCGCATCGGAGCAGTATTCTCCGGCAAATATAAGAGCCTTTTCCTTGCCAACCAGGGCACCCGGATCGAGCGTATCAATGCCCTTGC
>CAZAHZ010000131.1:0-9314 GCA_964485055.1 uncultured Candidatus Cloacimonadota bacterium | reverse complement strand
ATTATGTTTGATTTCAAATTTCTTTCTGCCCGAAAACATAGATTGGGTATTGCCCTAGGCGGCGGCGGCGCCAGAGGTCTGGTTCATATCGCCTTTCTGAAAGTGCTCTCCGAACTTGATATCACTCCTCATATTGTCTGCGGCACCAGCATGGGTGCTCTCGTCGGAGCTCTTTATTGCTCCGGTCTTTCCCCTCAGGAAATTGAACATAGATATCACAGCATCTCTCTGCTTAACTGGGGACGCTTCATTGATCTCTCTATCCCGGCTGTTCATGGGCTCATCAAAGGTGATAAAATTACCCGCTGGCTGCGGGAAGAATATAAACTCACCACATTTGAAAACCTCAAAATCCCACTTAAAATCGTTGCCACTGATTTCTGGAATAAAGATGAAGTCGTTCTTGAGCAGGGCGATCTGATCAAGGCTGTCCGAGCCAGTATCTCAATACCCGGCATCTTTGAACCTGTTAAATTCAATCACCATGTTCTCACTGATGGTGGTGCTGTTAATCCCGTTCCCTATGACATTATCCGCCAGGATTGTGATGTTCTCATCGCCATTGATGTCACCGGAAAACAGCAACCCGATGCCAGTTCCACTGAACTGCCTAATATCTTCGAGTGCATCATCAGCAGCTTACAGATCATGGAAAGTTCCATTCTCGAAAGTAAACTGCTAAAAAGCTCCCCCGATTTTATCTACCAGCCAGATATTATCAATATCTCCATCCTTGATTTCACTAAATATAAAGAAATCATTGAATCCTCCCAACCAGAAATTTCCCGCTTCCAAAACGATATGCTCAAATTCAAAGCATCCTTCACCAAATCCAGATAATTTCCCACTCCGTCCACTATGTCCAATAAATCCTCATCCTGCTCCGTTGTCTCCTACTCATTGATAATACGATCTACCTGCTCTCGATCAATTTCATTCTCGTAACTGATTCTTCTTCAAAAATCCTCTAATTTTACCTTGAAATCACTCTTATCTCTATATTTCAAAAGATGATATCTCCTCTTTCCGCCTTACCTGTGTACTCAGAGTAGCTTCTCTATGGCTTCCAGAATTCTCATTATAATTATTCTTACTTAGAAAACTCTGATAATACAATTGTTTCCTTTTAATTAAACTTAAATATTTCAATGATTCTTGTTCGCTAAAAGTACTTTTATCCTGTGGCGAATTTGTGCTTGACGCATCAGTGAGTAGATTCGTGATAGCTCAAAATAATAAAAAAATATACTGGAGGTGTGATGAGATATCGCGTTTTGGCAATAAATCCGGGTTCTACATCTACCAAAATCGCTGTCTATGATGATCAGGAAGAAGTATTCACGAAAACTCTTCGCCATGACCCTGTGGAACTGGAAAAATTCGGCGGAATAATTGAACAGTACGAATTCCGCAAGAACCTGGTTCTGGAAGCAATGCAGGAAAACGAAGTTTCACCTGAAAGTCTGGAAGCCGTGGTCGGACGTGGTGGATTGGTTCGATCCATATTAGGCGGTACGATCAGGATCAATGACCGGATGCTGGCAGACCTGAAAAATCCTCATATCTGGGGCAGGATCCATGCCTCGAATCTGGGAGCCTTTATTGCAAAGTCCATCGGAGATGAACTTAATATCCGTTCTTTTATCGTTGATCCGGTTACGGTAGATGAGTTTCATGATGTTGCCCGTATCTCGGGCGTACCGGAAATTGAAAGGAAATCTCTGTTTCATGCTCTAAACATTCGATTTACAGCCCGGAAACTGGCGAAAAAGCTCGGAAAAGAATTCTATCAGTGCAATATGGTAGCCGTACACATGGGCGGAGGCATCAGCGTAGCAGCCATTGAGCAGGGACAGGTGATAGACGTGAATAATGCTCTTTTGGGGATGGGACCATTCAGTCCACAGCGTGCCGGATCTTTGCCGATAGGCGATCTGGTAGATCTGGCATATTCCGGCAAATATACCCGGCAGGAATTACAGGATAAATTGACAAAGCACTCAGGATATATGGGTTATCTTGGAACAGACAGCGATATTGAAGTGGAGAAAAAGATTGAAGAAGGAAATGTTAAATACATTCTGATCTTTAATGCACTTGCCTATCAGCTTGCCAAAGAGATTGGAGCTTATGCTACGGTACTAAAAGGTAATGTTGATGCCATTTTCCTTACTGGTGGTCTTGCCTATAATCATTATCTGGAAAGGGCTATCCGAAATTATTGCAGTTATATTGCCCCGATCTATATATTTCCAGGTGAGAATGAAATGGAAGCCCTCAGTCAGGGCGCTGTCAGGATACTCAAGGGTCTGGAATCTGCAATGGAATACTGATCTAATAATAAAAAAATATGAAAAAGTATCTGATTTTTATTGTGATCTGCCTGCTTTTAAGCTCTTGCACTGTGGAGTCTCCTCCTCAGAAAGCTGTCACTTTTATGGTCTATATGGCAGCGGATAATAGCCTCAGCGATTATGCTCTGGCTGATATTGATGAAATGGAGCGTTCATCTTTTGATCTATCGCAGGGCAATGTTATCGTCCAGGCTGATCTTTCAGAATATAACGATTATCCTGCCTGCCGTCGCTGGATGATCAAGCCGGACGGGCTTTATGATGATCAGATATCTTCGCCTGTAATAGATCAACTGGGTGAAATTGACAGCGGAGACTGGCGCTCGCTGGTCAAATTCTACAACTGGTGTATCGCTGAATTTCCGGCAGATAGATACGTCCTCTCTATCTGGTCACATGGTAACGACTGGTACAGTTATCCAACTAATCCAAATAAATTTTGTCCTGATAATGAGAGTGGGAATTTTATTAATATCTCAGCAGGTGATCTTCATCAGGCATTTGCCGCGTTGAAAGTTAACCCTGATCTAGTGATTCTTGACGCCTGTCACATGCAGTCCGCGGAAGTAATTTCTGAAATTATTCCCGATTGTAACTATATCTGTGGTTCTACAGACATCGTGCCTAATTCAGGATTTCCTTATGCGGAGGTAATAACTGAGGTGTGTGATAACGAATTTTTGGATTATAACGCTCTGCCCAATCTTTTTGTTTTATCTTATGAACCAGGAGGGTCACAGAATCCGATAGGGGCAATTAATCAGGAAGTTAGTGCCAGCCTGATCAAGACAAATGTTTTCAATGATTACATTTTATCCGGAATATCTCAACTTGTGGATTTTGGGCTGGAAAATCCTGAAGTACATAATGATATCATGGCAGCCAGAGCTGAATGCCTGGAATTTAATGATCTGGAGATTGATGTTGATCTTATCCAGTTCTGCTCAAAACTTTCTGCAATGACAGATAATCAGGAATTATCTGAAATCGCTGCTCAGATCAGCAGTGATCTCATTGCCTCAAACGACTTCTATAATTATCCTGCCTGGATCACTGGAAATGTCCTGATCACCTTTCCGGAAATTGCAGATTCTGAGTCCTGGATGAACTTACAAAATGACTTTCAACTTCTGAGGTTCAATCAATTTACCGGCTGGTCAAATCTGATTAATGAATTAATGCCGCCTGTTGACCGTCAAATGGCTTGTCACTGATTTCCACCTCTTGTCCACACCTCTGTGGATTATTATCTTAACGATTCAGTAATATTTTGTCATAAGTGATTCCTAACCTGCCGAAATTCTTTAAGATAGAGTCCAGTCAAGCCTGTGGATAGCTTGTGGATAACCCCATATAGGATTTTTACTCATTTCCTATATTGTTAAATATTATAGATATAGCCGAAATATATATAACGTTATCACATGTGTATAACTCTAACTGGAATTTTATATTTGCCGGCTTTGTAAAAATCTGGAAAGAGAGAGAAATCCTGAGCTTGACATCAGAAATGCTCATTTCATTTTGTCACTGTGTGCTAGGCGGGGAGTTAGCGGTGCCCTGTACTCGCAATCCGCTATAGCGGGGCTGAATTCCTGCACGAGAATATTGATTCCGTCAGGTAACTTGATAAGTGGTGTTGAAGATCAAGCCCGGCGCAATTGCAAACTGTGAATCAGGTCAGGTCTGGAAGGAAGCAGCCTTAAGCAGATCTTGTGATGTGCCGCCGGTCAACTTAGTCTGAGCTAACTGGCATTTTATCTTTCTGATAGATATCAACTGCAGGTGCACACACTTATTTTCTAAGGAGACATCAGTGGCAGGAAATTATAATATCCCCCGCGGTACATACGATATTCTGCCTTCAGAGAGCTATAAATGGCAATATCTGGAGCAAACCTTTCGTCAGATAGCAGAAGATTTCGGCTATCGTCAGATAGTAACCCCGATTTTTGAGCAATCTGCCCTTTTTGAACGTAGCGTTGGTGGCACTTCGGATATTGTGCAAAAGGAAATGTATAAATTCCAGGATCGTAAAGGACGTGAATTTGCCCTTCGCCCTGAAGGTACAGCTTCGGTTGTCCGCAGTTTTGTGGAAAATAATCTGGGAAATCAGGAAAACGGTAACCGCTTATACTACCTGGGTCCCATGTTTCGTTATGACCGCCCTCAAAAGGGAAGATACCGCCAGTTCTATCAGTATGGAGTGGAAAATTTTGGCAACGATCATCCTTACATAGATGCAGAAGTGATCGCTCTGGGATATACATTTCTGGAAAAACTCGGTTTACAGAATTTTGATCTGGAAATCAACAGTATCGGATCACGTAATTGCGCAATTGACTATGATCAGGCATTGATAGACTTTTTTAGACCTTTTTCTGAGAAACTCTGCCCAGATTGCCAGCAGAGACTGGATAAAAATCCTAAACGCCTGCTGGATTGCAAAGTGCATACCTGCCAGCAGATCGCTGCTGATGCCCCCTCCATGCTCGATTATTTGGACAATGAATGTTCTGATCATTTTCAGGCAGTTCAGAATTATCTGAAATTAATGGAAATACCTTTTGCAATCAATTCCCGTATCGTGCGTGGTCTTGATTATTATTCCAAAACTGCCTTTGAATTTCTTAATAATAATCTGGGAGCGCAGAACGCTCTATGTGGTGGTGGACGTTATGATTATCTAATCGAAGAAATTGGAGGAAAACCTAATACCGGAATTGGCTTTGCCGGAGGATTTGAAAGATTGTTGCTCTCGTTAGAAGCAGAAAACCTGCCCTGCGGTGATAAACCTAATCCTAGCCTTTTTCTAGTCACTATTGGTGATAAAGCGGAAAAAGCTGTAATCTCTATCCTGCAAAAACTCCGAATGGCTGGAATTTCTGCCAGCTATGAAATTGATAAGAATTCTATCAAAGCCCAAATGAAAGCTGCGGATAAATCCAATGCCAGTTTCTCTGCTGTTATTGGTGAGGATGAAATTAATTCAGGTAATGTATTGCTGAGAAATATGAAAACCGGTGATCAGAAGCAGGTTACTCTGAGCGATTTTGTCAATCAGGCAATTTCCCTGATCAAGAAATAAATAAACAGATAAATTAAATCAGCACGATCAGCAGACTACAGTAAATTATTCAGTACCTGCCGGTTAAGGGAGATATCTCTATTAATGATCCTTTCATTCTTATTATAAAAATAACGTCGCTTGTCGAAATACTCTTCCACTTCCGGATAAATGTTCTTCCATCTGAGTGAACTAATTTCGCGTTTCTCTTTATATCCCTGGATATATTTCTGAGATATTTTAAGAAAGTCCGTTCCAGGCTTCACAGATGCCCAGAATAGTAGAAAATGAATTAGATCAAATTCAGCATATTCCCAGCGCCAGTCCACAAAATCTATCAGATAATACTTTTCACTTCTGTGATCATAAATAATGTTCTGCGGATTTGTGTCTATCTGGCAGATCACCTTATCACGTTGTTGCTCAGTATTATGTAAGGTTGCATAAAGCCTGGCGACTGCACTGAAATCAATTGATCCCAAATGCCAGAGGTCACTGCAATCAATGTGCTGGAAATCATTATACCTGATAGATTGATCACGTCCTGAATTTAATAATTCTGGAAAGATATTCAGTTTTTTTTTATAGATAAGTTTCTCCTGCTCTGCATCATGCTGGCTTTGATAGTATTTCCGGAAAATATTCTTCTCAGGAAGAATCTTGTGATCACTTTTCATATTCAGATAACGATTAAGGTTATACCCTTGTTATATCTATTCCAGTCGTGATCTTTCTGAAGAGCAGGAAATTGCTGAATTATTTTTCTACCGGTTTGAAAGCCACTGCAAAATTCTTCGCCCGGTACGTAAAACTTGATAAGTGAGGAATATTTTTGTTTCTCCAGGTATTCTCTCACAACATGCCTTATTTCTCCTCCTTTCCCGGTGGAGCCATAACCGTGCACAATTTTCAGGACTCTAACTCCGTCCGCTTTTGCTCCATATAATGCTGTTATTAAACGGTTTAAGGCTGTTTTGGACTCAGGAAGATCGGATTTGATATTCTTACAACGGAGTGTTTCTTTGGCTTTTCTCTCTGACCTGCTGAGATTTAAAGCACTATTGCACCACGGGCATACCCGGTTGCCAGGCACTATCTCATTTCCGCATACAGGACATTGCATTACTAATCACTTTTATCATCGAATTCAATTCTAATTTTACCTTTCTTATAACCCTTCAGGTTTTTTAACAATGCTTCAATAGAGTCATGCATTATATTCTGGACAAATGGCACCAGCTTCATTTCCTGCTCATCTATCCAGACGCGGACTTTTCCCAGATTCTCAGTAACACATTCTGATCGGCTTCTTTCACCCCGGAGCACCGCTCCCGCAAATTCATGACAACTCATCCCGCAATGAGAGCAGCATTCCGCGTCCACCTGCGGCAATAAGGCAAAACTTTTTTTCAGGACGAGATCAACCAGTTGCTCAGAATTATTGACTGCACCTATTACGGGAATACCATTATAATTATCGTGCACATCGGCAAACTTTCCGCTGATCGCAAAAACTGTCGGATCCATGAAATCTCCCAGATCTTTATCTGTGCTGCCACAAATTATTCGAGGCAGTGCTAATTCCCGCATTCCTTCTACAATCAGCCAGTCGGTTTCCAGATGACTCAGCATTTCATAGAATTCAAGCTGCTTCCGCCAGACCAGAGCCGTTTCATTAAATCCTCTCGCAAATACAGGTTCTGCTCCTGCCAGGTAATGACGGTCACTGTTTGAGCCGGGTTTTTCCATCGTGAAATTTTCGTTATGAATATTCTTGATTGATGATACACTAAATCCCCGCTTACTCAATCCGCTGATCAATGATTCACACACAGTGGTCTTACCGGTATGATGATAACCACAGACAGATACTGCCTTCATTTATTCCCCTCTAATATTGTTATGGTCAATATATTGATTCGCAGATTTTTTCCTGCTTATCTGAATTCATCGATCAAACCTACAACATATTGCAGAATACATGAGCAATCATAGGAGTCAAGTTCACCATCCAGATTGGCATCAGCAATAACTAATCGCCAGTCTTCCCAGGGCAGCGGAGCATACGGTGCAGGATCCCAGCCAATCAGATACCGCATCAACACCGAAGAATCAAAAGCATCTATTGAGCCGTTATCATCAACGTCGCCTTTGAAATGCTCACCCCACCATTCAGGAAAGAGGATCACATCAAGCTCCGTTGTATTATTCTCGGAAATTACTATATCCTGATATGATTCCGTGACATAACCTTCATAAGAGAACTCAACATCATATTCTCCCGCAAGTAATGGTCGCCAGTATCTGCCAAATATTTCTCCGCAACGATATGGCTCAACCTCTGTCATTCCTACCTGCTCATCTATCTGGATAACATCAACTTCAGCTACCAGCGGTGTTCCCCAGGGATCAGTTACATGACCGGTAAGAATCCGGTTTTCTAGCCGGCTTAGCATTACCCGGAATGCCTGTAGATTATCTTGACAGATTGGAATGGGATCAGTTGGGATAAATTGATCGGCTAATTCAATGGTATAACCAAAGACTCGTTGCTCTGAATACGACCAGTCTCCCATTGTGCCCTGACATGTATAGCCAAAATTAACTGCCTGTGCAGGTGTATAGTTTCCTGGATGGTTTATTCTTGGAAGCGTCTCTGCCATGGCAACTGCCAGATCACCCATGATCTCATGATCATAGGAGCATACTCCAGGTAAATGACCCAATGGATACAGCACCCATTCTCCCTGACTGTGATAGGTTATTCCAGCCCAAAACCTGCGTTCTTGAATTAAATCCCGCAAATATTGAACTTCTAACTCACTCCACGCTTCTGGTCCATTATAAATTGGTGAACTTATATTAGATGATGTTCCATTTGGTCCCCATACATAACCAAAATTACGATTCATGTCAACACCATCAATAGTACTGAAATCCGGCTGGTAATTTTCATTATTATCCCGCATATTTTTGCGGTGTGAAAGATGTAGTTCCTCATATACCAGCTTTTGACCATCAGGGTTGATCAGGGGAATAAACCAGATCTGGTTATTTTCTACAAAACTGTTTATTTCAGGATCAGTTCCGTAATTTGAAAAAAAATCCTGCATAAAAGTCATCACCACTTCTGTAGCTATCGTTTCGTTAGCATGGATTGTTGCTCCAAAAAATACATTGGGCTCATCTTCCTCCAGTTCAGGATTATCAGAAACTTTCAAACACCATATCTCATGCTGAAAATCTTCATAATTCTGATTACCCTCAAGATAATAGTTATAACAGGTTGATGAACCCAGTGAAAATAAGCTGGTTATTTCCGGATAATCAATTGTAAAGGCGTGTAATTCATCATAAGTATCTTCGTAAGAACGATAGTTTTCCAGATCACGTATTATCTGTGATTCTGTTTTGATAACCTCATAATCTATCTGGTTTTCTTTTAGATAATTGATGATCACTTCATTTGCCAGTATATCTGCATACTCTCGATTATAAATAATCCTGCCCGACAAGCTGTTTGCCTCAATCCAGTTATCCAGTTGTTGATCAATTTCAGTTATTCTTATTAGCAGGTCTTCTGCCTGTAAAGTTGACAAGAAAATAAGTAAAAATAAAAGACAAAGACTAATTCTTCTGATCTTCATGTAGCCTCCTAAGGGATATGAGAGCAATTTTAATAACGGCTTTCAGTCAACCGATCAATTATTTGATTATACATTATAGTCAAGGGAAAATCTCCAGGCAATGAGTTTCTGGCTTTATGAAGCAGTTCGGTTGCCAATTCCAGCATATTATTCATCAGATATATCCTGAAAAGTTCTAAATAAGAACCTGGTTTTTCTGGTGCTATTAATATCGCCTTTTCTAATAACTCTATTGCCTTATCTGTT
>CAZAHZ010000130.1:0-9410 GCA_964485055.1 uncultured Candidatus Cloacimonadota bacterium | reverse complement strand
AAAATACGTCAATTGATATATCCCGATTATGGGGTTTTTACAGTGAACTCATTATTATAATAATAATATTCTTATATTAAAAAAATATATTGATAGTTTTGTGTATTTCCCACAATTTACAGAAATTTTCAATTTTAAAAAGGATTACGATAAAAATAAAATAAAAGTAAACGATGAAATTTTAACAAAATTAAAAAAACTGATTCTTCAAAAAATCGATCAAAATGATTATTTTAGTGATAATGTGAATGAGTACTTTATAAATAGGGTTAGATATATTACAAAATTGGAAATTCTGATTGAAGATAAAAATTTTTATGCGGATCTTAGATATAAGGTAGTTAAGTATTTAATTAATACTAATGCAATTGATTGTGAAATATTTATTGTTAAAGATGTTATTGATTTCTTTGATTTATATAAAGAAATAAATAATGAAAAGTTTTATTCAGTAATAAGTTCTCAGATATCGACAGTTAGTAATGCTTATTATTTTATTGATTTAATTCAAAAATTTGATGATTGGCAATCACGGGCTAGTGAAGATAATTCATTGAAACATCATGTAATTTCATTAATGGATGGAGCTATAAATGATGTTTATGATGAAGAGGAAGTGAAAACTATCCTGGACTATTATGAAGAGTTTCAAGTTGCTTATGGTTTAAGTGATGAAGAAATTGAGGAACTATTATCTGTTGCTAGAGACTTTGAATTTAGTGAACCAGATTATGATCACGAAGAATATTTAATGGAGCGCGACTATAGTTTATCTAATGAAACCGAAATAGATAAGCTATTTGATTCTTTGGTAGAATAATTAAGTAAAGAAAATTGATTACTAGGAGAAATGATGAAAAATATGAATGGAAAATCACAGGATATATTACATGACAATATTGAGCAATTGAAAGAGCTATTTCCGGAAGCAGTAACTGAAGGAAAAATAGATTTTGAAGTTTTACGGGAACTCTTAGGAGAAAAGATTGAAGACGATCAGGAGTATTACAGATTTACTTGGAAAGGAAAATCTCAGGCAAGAAGAGAGGCTTTAAAGGTCTCTACTGGTACTTTGCGTCCTTGCAGGGAAGAAAGTGTTGATTTTGATAATACTGAGAACCTTTATATTGAAGGTGATAATTTAGAAGTGCTTAAATTATTGCAGAAGAGTTATCATAATAAAGTAAAAATGATCTATATTGACCCACCATATAATACCGGTAATGACTTTGTTTATAAAGATGACTATAAGGATAATCTGCAAAACTATCTGGAAATATCAGGGCAGGTAGATAAGGAGGGAATGAAACAATCAACTAATACCGAAACTTCTGGTCGTTATCACTCAAACTGGCTAAATATGATGTATCCTCGTCTTATTTTAGCACGAAAATTATTAAGAGAAGATGGAGTGATATTTATTTCCATTGATGACAATGAAGTCTATAATCTACGAAAGATATGCGATGAGATCTTTGGAGAAAATAATTTTATTGCAAATATTATTTGGCAGAGAGCATTTGCTCCAATTAGCTTAAAAAAGACATTTTCAGAGTCACACGACTACATCATTTGTTATAGTAAGGAAATTGAGAAAATTGATTTTTTAGGCTTAAAACGTAGTGATATTGCTAATGCACGTTATAAAAATCCTGATAAGGATCCGAGAGGTGTTTGGCAGTCTGATAACCTATCAGTAGGTCCAGTAATTAAAGAAAAGGTTTATGAAATTATTACTCCAGGTGGTAGAAAAGTGCTTCCTCCACATGGAAGATGTTGGGTTCTTACAAAAGAGAGGTTTGAAGAATTTGTGACAGATAATAGAATATGGTTTGGTGAAAATGGAAATAATACTCCAAGAATAAAAAGATTCTTAACAGAAGTTGGAGATAAAATGACTCCTATGACACTATGGTTAAGGGCTGACGTAGGTGATACTCAGGAAGCAAGAAGGGAATTAAAGCAGATTTTTAGTGGAAAAGCATATTTTGATTACCCCAAGCCAGTTAAATTAATGAAAAGAATGTTAGAAGTGATTACTAAATCTAATGATTTAATTTTAGATTTTTTTTCTGGATCATCAACAACAGCTCAGGCAGTAATGGAATTGAATAGAGAAGATGAAGGAAGCAGAAAGTTTATAATGGTGCAATTACAGGAAGCTACAGATATTGAATCTGAAGCATATATAGCAGGTTATAAGACTATATCTGATATTGGCAAAGAAAGGATTAAGCGAGTAATCCATAAAATTAGAGAAGAAGATGGGGTGATGTCAGCTAATATGGATTTGGGATTTAAGGTTTTAATGCTGGATAGTTCGAACGTGATAGCTTGGGATCCGCAACCAGAAAATTTGGAAGCTCAATTGGAATTGATGATAGATAACATCAAACCTGACAGAAGTGAAGATGATCTGCTTTATGAGGTGATCTTAAAGAGTGGATTAGAATTAACAGCAAAAGTGGAAGAGCTTGAGTTGAGTGGGAAAAGAGTATTCAATATTGGCAAGGGAGCATTAATCGTTTGTTTGGCTGAGAATATTGGGATTGAGACGGTGAAAGGGATAGGTTCATTAAAGGAGGAAATAGCACCTGTAGTATGCAGAGTTGTTTTCAGGGATAATGGATTTGCTGACGACGTGGTTAAAACGAATGCTTTGCAGGAACTAAAACGATATGGCATTGAAGAGGTGCGGAGTATATAATGGGCAAAAGCATGAAGTTGAAATTTGACGGGAATCTGGGTTATCAGTTAGAAGCAATTAGTGCTATTACAGGATTATTTGAGGGTCAGGAAAGTTGTCGAGAGACATTTTCGGTATTAAAACCGGTTTCGTTAGGTGGACAATATGAAGCACAGATGGGATTTAATGAGATCGGGTATGGTAACAGGTTACGGATCACGAAAGATGAATTATTAAAGAACCTGCAGAGTATTCAGTTGTATAATGGGATCAAGCAGAGTAAGGGTATTGATATTCATAAACTCAATTTTACGATAGAGATGGAAACGGGAACAGGTAAAACTTACGTTTATTTACGGACGATATTCGAGTTGAACAAGCTTTACGGATTTACGAAATTTATAATTGTGGTGCCGTCAATAGCGATCAAGGAAGGGACGCAGAAGTTTCTGGAGATTACAAAGGAGCATTTAAAGAAAAATATGATAATGTGATGTGTGATCATTTCACTTATGATTCATCGAGATTAAATGATGTGAGGAGTTTTGCCACTAATGATTATATTCAGATCATGGTGATCAATATTGACGCCTTCCGTAAGAGTTTTACTGATCCTGAAAAAGAGAACAAAGCGAATATCATTCACCGAGATATGGATAGATTAGGATTCAAACCGATTGATTTGATCAAGTCAACTAATCCGATAGTGATCATTGATGAACCGCAGAGTGTGGATAATACATCCAAGTCCAAAGAAGCGATAGCTTCCCTAAATCCATTATGCTGTTTACGCTATTCAGCAACACATAAGGAGATATATGTCCTGGTTTATAAGCTTGATTCGGTAGATGCTTTTGAGCGGAAACTGGTAAAACAGATCGAAGTAGCTGAACTAAAAATAGAGAATTATCAGAACTTGCCTTATATAAGATTAGTAAATGTAGATAACCGTAAAAGCCCGATCACAGCATCTATTGAGATAGATTTTAATCGTCTGGGAAAGACGGAGAGGAAAAAGAAAAAGGTTAAAAAGAATGATGATCTGGAAGAAATTTCCAGAAGAGATATTTATGAGGGATATATAATTGATGAAATATCCTGTTATACCGGGAATGAATTTATTTCTTTTACATCAAGACCGGAGAAAGTGAAGTTAGGTCAAGTGATCGGTTCAGTTGATGATGATCTTACTAAAAGGCAACGCATCCGGGAAACAATTGAAGAGCATCTGGATAAAGAATTGGTTCTAAATCCGCAGGGGATCAAGGTTTTGAGTCTTTTCTTTATTGATAGAGTGGCTAATTACCGGCAGTATGATGAAGGTGGTCATGAGGTAAAGGGTAAATATGCCTTGATGTTTGAAGAGGAATATAAGAACTTAATAATCAAAGAAAAGTATAATTCCATCTTTAAAGAAATCCATGATCTGGAAATGGAAGCTGAGGCAGTGCATAATGGTTATTTTTCCATTGATAGGAAGGGCAAAGTCAAGGATACAAGCGGGAACTCTCAAGATGATGATAGTACTTATAATCTGATCATGAGAGAAAAAGAGAAACTTTTAAGTTTTGATTATAGATTAAGATTTATCCTTTCTCATTCGGCATTAAAGGAAGGATGGGATAATCCGAATGTGTTTCAGATTTGTACTTTGAACGAAACGAGTTCGGAAATGAAAAAACGTCAGGAAATTGGCAGAGGAATGAGACTGGCTGTTAATCAGGATGGAGAAAGGGTTCATGGTTTTGAGGTTAACCGTCTGACCGTGATGGCAAACGAGTCTTATGCTGAATATGTGAGTAAGTTGCAGAAAGAACTGGAAGCTGATCTGGGTATTCGGTTTGGAATTATTGATGATCACACATTTGCCAATATTGTAATTAACCGTGAAGGCGAAGTATCTGAATATCTGGGTGAAGAGAGATCGAAGGAAATTTGCGACTTTTTCGTTACTATGGGATATATTGAACAGGATGGTAAAGTCAGGGATAAATTGAAAGAAGCGATTCTGGGTGGTATTGTTGAATTACCTGATGCCTACGAAAGTATTAAGGGAGCAATTGAAAAGCAGCTACGCAAGATTTCAGGTGACTTGAATATCAGAAAGAAGAGTAATAAAGAGATAATAAAGTTAAATAAGCAAGTATTCCTATCACCTGAATTTTCTATTTTATGGGACAAGATCAAGTATAAGACTACTTATTCAGTAGATTTTGATTCTGAGAAATTAGCAGCAAAGTGTATCTCTGATATTCGTAATAATCTTTTCGTTAGCAAGGGCAGATTCATTTTCAAGAAAGCTTTAACAGAAATTACCAGAGCTGGAGCACAGACGACAGAAGTTGTTGATAAGACTATTCTGATTGATAGCGAAGCAGTTTATTTGCCGGATATTATCAGCTATTTACAGAATGAGACGCATCTGACGAGAAGAACTTTAGTAAAGATATTAAAAGATTGTGGCAGACTTGATGCCTTTAAAAAGAATCCTCAAAAATTCATAGATGGTGTAATTGAAATAATCAATACGGCTATGCGCCATTTCATCATTGATGGTATCAAGTACCGGAAAATCGGTGATAGTGATATTTATGCTCAGGAATTATTTGAGAATGAAGAACTTCATGGCTACTTGAAGCAGGATATGATAGAAAGCAGTAAATCACCTTATGCTTATGTTCGCTATGACTCAACGGTTGAGGAGAATATCGTCAAAGAACTGGAAAAGTGCACCAATGTAAAAGTCTATGCGAAATTACCGGGATGGTTTAAGGTCGATACGCCATTAGGTACATATAATCCTGATTGGGCGATACTTTGGGAACAGGATAATCAGACGAAACTGTACCTCATAATGGAATCAAAGGGTGATATTAACTGTTTAAGCTTGAGAGGTATTGAAAGTGGCAAGATAGAATGTGGAAAGAAGCATTTTGAATCTTTGGGAACAGGGATCAAGATGGAAGTGGCTAAGGATTTGGAGAGTTTGAGGGATAAGTTTTTTTAAGAATTGTTTTTAATATAACAATTCAGCTTGACTCGAAACTCGAAGTATTTAATATATGCATTATAGATATACTGGAAGATAAGGTGAAAAATGGATGTAAATGAGAGGGCACTTGCAAGGATACTGTTTAAAAACAAGATTCTTGAATCAGACGGTCAGAGGTTTGAAGCCCTTTTTACTTCCATAATGAACTATTACGAGCGAGATTTTATCCAGATCAAACCTTGGGGTAATATTGGTGACAGAAAGAATGACGGATATATAAAGAGTAGAGGGATATTTTTTCAAGTTTTTGCTCCTGAAGATATAAGAAAGTCTTATCCTGCCGTTATTACAAAGGCTCTTGAAGATTTTCAGGGATTAAAAAATCAATGGGATCCAGTTAATGAATACTATTTTGTTGTAAATGACAAATATAAGGGCGTAAATGCCGATTCAGAGCAGTGTCTTGCGGCAATAAAAAGAAATTATCATCTAAATGAAGCAGGTTTTTTAACAGCAAAAGATTTAGAAAACCATCTCTTTGAATTAGACGATGATGCTATAATTTCTGTAGTTGGTTTTTTACCTGACCCGAAGAATATTGCAACTTTGGATTATTCCGTAATTGCTGAAGTTATTGATTATATTTCTTCAATTCCTGTAGTGACATTGGAAGATAGTCTTGTCGTTCCAGACTGGGATGAGAAAATTAAATTTAACGGATTATGTGGAACTGAACAAAGATATTTAGAAAATGGTTTTCTGCAAGTTTCGTCATTAGACAAGTACTTAAACAATAACAGTAATTTTTTGTCAGATGAGCTAAAAAATAAAGTAAGATCTATATATTTAAATTTATCAAAGAGATTGAGTGGTAAAGACTTGTTTTGGGAAATGGTCAATAGCCTGATTCCCAGGCAAAACAATATTTATCAGTCTCATGTAATTGTAATTATCTCTAAGTATTTTGAGACATGTGATGTTTTTGAGGAACCTGAAAATGTTAATACCTGCTAAACATATTACATTTTCTGAGTCACTATTAGGCTTAGGGAGCTATGTTCTTTCAGCGCTGGATACTCCTCAAACGCTTGATGAAATCTGGATAAAATATCAGGAGGACATTTCCCACGATGAAGATTCATTTAAACATAGCTTTGATAATCTGACGTTGACAATTATTTTTTTATATTCAATCGGGAAAGTGATTGAACAAAACGGAAAGTTGGAGAAAGTATGAAATTGATAAAATTATCATCCAATCAAAGCAGCTTTCGCACAGTCAATTTTAATCCCCAAGGAATAAGTTTTATTGTTGGTAAGCATAGTAAACCAATTACAAAAGGTAGTAAAGCCACATATAATGGGGTTGGTAAATCACTTATAATTAATATCGTCCATTTTTGTTTGGGTGCAAGTACAAAGCACTATAAATCCCTAATAGATAAACTTCCCGGTTGGATTTTTATATTGGATTTCGAGATAGATAAAAATAAATATCATGCAGAAAGATCTACTACTGCTCCTGATCAAATAAATTTAAATGGAGATGAATTATCGCTTAATAAATTTAACAAGAAAATGGAGAAATTACTATTTCATATACCTGATCAAGTTAAATACTTGTCTTTTCGCTCATTACTGCCGTTTTTTATTAGACCCAATAAGGCTGCTTATGTTGCATTTGATGATCCGTCAAACGCTGGTTCTGAATATCAAAAAGTACTTAACAATGCTTTTTTACTTGGATTAGATTCTTTTTTATTACAAGAGAAGTATTATATAAGAAAAGAGCAGGTAAGAATAAATGAACTAACCTCCAACATAAAAAAAGACACATTATTAAAAGAATTCTTTTCCAATAACAAAGATGTTTCTCTTAGATTGGCTGATTTGAATGAAGAAATATTAAAATTGGAAAAAGATATTGAAGAATATGAAGTTGCCAGTGATTATTATGAAGTAAAACAAGATGCGGACTCAATAAAAAAAGAACTTGATAATAAAAATAACGAACTAATTCTACTTAAAAACCAAATAATAAATATTGAAAAGAGCCTCCAGCTAACTACAGATCTTCAAAAAGAAAATATAGAGAAAATCTATAACGAAGTAAACGTTTATTTTTCTCAGGTTTTAGAAAAGAAACTAAGTGATCTTGAAGAATTTTATGATAACATCAAAAGTAATAGAATATCTCGTTTAGTAAAACAAAAACAGGATATCATCCGCCGGTCAGAAGAAACAATTAAATTATGTGAGAAATTGAAAGACGACTTTGATTCCAAGATGAAGTATCTTGGTGCGCACAAAGCCTTAGATGTTATACTGAAAGTTAAAGATAGAGTCTCTGAGCTTGAGAAAGAAAAAGATAAACTTGAAGAATATGATAAATTGATGGAAAATTATCATGAAAAGATACTTGAAGTAAAGCAAGAATTTATTTCATGTACAAGAAAAGCGGAAAAATATAAAAGAGATATTGAACCGCATTTTAAATCTAAACAAGATTTTTTTAGAAAGCTTTCCAAAAGATTTTATCCCAAAAGTGCAGCAGGAATTACTATTGATACTAATGATGGAGAGAACCAAATACAATTTAATATTCAAGCTAAAATTGAATCTGATGGATCTGATGGAATAAACAACGTTAAAATTTTCTGTTATGATACAACATTATTATTCAAAGGTGAAAATCATTTAATAAATTATCTATTTCATGATAGCAGACTTTTTGATGGGATTGATGAAGTTCAGAAAGCCGAAATGTTTAAAATTATTAATGAGTTATACAAAGATTCTGATTTCCAGTATATTGCTTCAGTAAATCAAAATCAAATAAATGAGATTATGCCCTTACTGAGTAGTGATGAATTTAAAGCAATTTTTACTGATAATACCATTATTGAATTAACTGACGAATCTGATGAAAAAAAGCTACTGGGAATTAAAGTAGATATAAATATTGAATAAGCATAAAAATATATTGTCGGTTTATATTCACTAATTTGGGCTGAAAAAAATATGCCTGCTCGTAAATCAACTTAAATACTTGAACCTTTCGGATATTATTCTCTGAAATCCAGAGCGTGGAGACTCAATAATTATATCTCATTATCTTTTAAGTTTATATATTGTACATAATGTTACAAGAAAACTTATCTATTTATATTTATTCCAATATGACATTAGATAACCATCCTTCAACTTTATTTTACACATAAGCCTTCACTTCATCCAGGCTTAAACGCGAGACGTAAGACGTGAGTGAATAATATTCTCATGTAGAGCCACCTCTCCGAAGAAATTGAGCCATCCTTCCGAATTGGAGAGCCATTTCATTAAAAGAAGATATTTGATTTAATTTTGTGAACGCAGTGAACGCAGTTAACGGAGTGAACATTGTTAACAGAGTGAATGAGGTGTGGAGGGGGATGGGGGGACTGGGAGAGAGGGAATGACTACACGACTCTACGACTACACGACAACGCTGTCACTAAGAGACTTAGCGACGGGGAGACACCCCCTTTTAAAAGACAATAATGGACACTTTATGGACATAATGGACACAATGGACTTAATGGACGGGGAGACTATAAGACGGTGAGACTATAAGACTGTGAGAGTATAAGACTGTGAGAAGATCAGATGGAGAAAGAAAAAAAAATTAGCAGGCAACAGGCTGCAACGAGTGACGAACAGGTGACATTTAGTGACATGGTTAAATAGTTGAAA
>CAZAHZ010000129.1:0-9419 GCA_964485055.1 uncultured Candidatus Cloacimonadota bacterium | reverse complement strand
TTTGAGGACAATTATAAATATCCTTTACGTCATGTCAAGCTTGACATGACACTAGATCTAATTGGAAATATAAATAATGAAGCAATTTTCCCTGCGGTTTCGGATATCTATACTTGTATTTGTGATCACAAACTTATTGATCGTATTGATAACTGTGCTGATAATAAATGACAACAAGAAAAGAGCCGAAGCAGATTTTATAGATCACAGCCTCATGAAAGCAGATATGTTGAGTGATAATTGCTTAATACCGCTTGTATTTTATCCTGAAGCAGGAAGCCTGGAATTCATGATGGAAAAATTCAGGAATTATCCAACTTTGCAGCAGTGTATAATTTATGATAACTCAGGCAATAAATCAGCGGTCTATCTCCAAAATCCCAATGATGAACCTTATACAGGCAGAATTTATCAGGACTCCCTGTTTTTTACAGGCAACAATCTGTTACTTTTTTTACCGATAGAGTATAATGCCAGGAAATATGGCACGATATTCTTGATGGAAGATACCATAGAACTCTACAGTGATGTGTTATTTTATGGAGTACGGGCAAGCATCATAGCCCTGATACTGATGATCATCTCCTTTATAATCACAAGGAATCTGCTGAAAAATGTATCAGCTCCATTATTAAAGCTGTTGGAAGCGACAGAGCACGTATCAGCAGAGGGGAATTTCAGTCAGCGGCTCGAGAAACGCAGTTTGGATGAGATGGGCAGATTATATAAAAGTTTTAATCAGATAATGGAGCACCTGGAATTAGGAGAAAGTGAAAAGAGTAATATTAAGCAGGAACTAAAGGGTGCACTTGAACAATTACGGGAAAACAGGGAAGAAATCATAAATCTGATGCACACGTTGAGTGCCGAAATCCGAGATAAAAATGCAACTCTGGAAATACTGGAAGAAACTCGTCAAAGATTTGATCTGGCAGTAGCAGGCTCGAGTGATGGGCTGTGGGACTGGAAAGACATCAAAACTAAGCAGCAATGGTGGTCACCAAGATATTATCAGCTATTGCATTACGAGGGAACAGAACTCAAGCCAAGCCGAAGTAATTTTGTGCAATTAATCCATCCGTCAGACAAGCAGGATGAAGCAGAGATGCTTATAGATCATCTGGAAAATAATGAGCATTATGATATTCGTCTTCGGTTAAAGACAAAAGCCGGAGATTTTCGCTGGTTCCGGGTACGGGGACAGGCATTATGGGATGAAAACAGCAATCCTGTAAGAATGTCAGGATCGCTGCAGGACATCAACGAGCAGCAGGAACTTAAGGAACAGATGAAATATCATATCACAGAACTGGAAACAATATCTCATATGGCATTAGAGATAAATAAATGCAATGATCCAGCCGATATCTGCCGCATAGTAGGAGAAAAGAGCTTTGAGTTAAATCCTGGCTCATTTATCGCAGTCACTCTGTATGATCCCCATGAGAAAGCCATTCTATTTCTAAGCGACTTTGGTTTTGAAAACTATATGAGTGAAATAACAAGAATAGTCGGAATGAATATCCGGGAATTACGCTTGTATCCCCAGGAGAACATAGAAGAAATTATTCCGGAAGTAAAAGAGAAGACTATCTACAAGATGGAAAACGGCATCTATGATCTTTTAGGTCACACGGTATCACAGACAGTATGCAAGTTGCTATTACGATTTCTGGGAGTAGAAGAAGTCTATCATATAGGTTTTGGGATAAATGGAACTGCATCGGGAGGATTGACATTACTGATCCCGGCGGGTGCTCAACTGAAACATAGGGAAATGATAGAAACATTGATGAATTACAGCAATCTGGTGATAGAGCGGATATATACCAACCAGGAACTGCAGGAGAAGCAGGAGCAATTGAATCTGGCGATAGAAAGCACTGAACAGGGAATGTGGGACTGGAATATAGTGACGAATGAATTAGCCTATAACAAGTACTGGTTTGATATGTTGGGCTATAAGGCAAGTGATTTTGATCAGGAGAACTATATCTGGGAATCACTACTACATCCGGATGATGCAAAGGCAACGTTAAAATTACTGGATGATCATATCCAGAATAAAAGTGAAAAGTATGTAGCAGAATACCGGTTAAAAACCAGCTCAGGTACCTGGAAATGGGTACATGCACAAGGCAGAGTAATGGAATGGTCGGAGGATAACAAACCAGTGCGGATGCTGGGAAGTCATATAGATATAGATATCAGGAAGCGAGCGGAAGAAGAGATCAGGAAATTAAATGAGGAATTAGAAGAGCGTGTCCGTCTGAGGACGGCAGAATTAGAGAAGTCAAATCGGGAACTGGAGGAATTCAGTTATACAATATCGCACGATCTGCGAGCACCCTTACGAGCAATAGGTGGCTTTGCGGAGATATTAATCGAAGAATACGAGCCGAAGCTGGATCAGGAAGCAAAAGGATTATTGAGCATGATAGTCTCCAATATCCGCATGATGGGACAATTAATAGATGATCTGCTTTACTATGTACGGTTAAGCCGGCTACCGGTAGAAAAGACAACCTTAGATCTGGCGTTAATTGCCTGGAATGCCTATAATCATCTACAGATCGGAGAGATCAAGAAAGATGTGGATTTAACCATATCAGATTTAAAAACTACTTCCGGTACTGGTTCACAAATAAAGCTGCTCTTCAGCCACCTGCTGGAAAATTCCATAAAATACCGGCACCGGGATAGAAAGCTGGAAATAGTTATTGGCAGCAGAAAAATAAATGAAAAGCTATATTATTTTGTGAGTGATAATGGAATAGGTTTCAATATGGAATATGTACATAATATATTTAAGATTTTCCACCGATTGCATACAATAGATGAATATGAGGGAACCGGCGTAGGTTTGGCGCTAGTAAAACGGATCGTGGAAAAACATGGTGGAGATGTGTTTGCAGAAAGTGAACCAGGCAAGGGAACAACGATCTATTTTTCGTTACCTGAGCAGGAGGAAGAAAAGAATACAGCTCCTTCTCCTAAGGAGCATTAAAATAGAAGAAAGGGGAAGAAATCTTATGACTAAGGGAGAATTACGGATATTACTGCTTGAAGATAATGTTTACGACGCCCAGTTACTCAAGCGTCAATTATCAAAGAAATGGGGTGTATTAAAAATAGAGCGTATATACGAAGCGGAGCAGCTTAAGGAAGCCTTGCGGGATCAGGCTTGGGATGTAATCATATCAGATTATTCCATGCCACAATTTACCGGCTTGCAGGCTCTGGAAATTTTGCATAAAACAGGACTCGACATCCCCTTTATCATGGTATCAGGTAAAATGGGTGAAGGAGAGGCAATAACTGTAATGCGGGCTGGGGCACAGGATTATATTTTAAAAGACAAACTTGAACGTCTGATACCAACAATAGAACGGGAATTGAATGAATGGAAGACACGACGACTTCACCAGCAGGCGAAAGAAGCACTTGAAGAATCAGAAATAGCCTGGGAAACAACCTTCTCAGCAATTGCAGATAGTATAATGCTGTTAAATACTGAAGGAATAGTAAAACAATATAATCAGGCAGCGCTGAATATATTTCAGAGAACTGGAGCAGAGATTTTGGGCAGACGTTGTTATGACTTGTTAGGTATTTCGGAAGAAAAAGAAGAAAATCGCCCTTTTTCACGCCTGAAGACAACTCTCAAGCGAGAAAAAGCTGAGATAGAAATACACAATCGGTGGTTTGAAGTAACATTGGATCCAATACTTAATCAATTGGGGAAATTGATCAGTGTAGTTCATATAATGAAGGATATCACAGATAAGGTTAATTCGGCGAAAATCCAGAAGACCTTATATCAAATTTCGACAGCAGTACGAAATGCACAAAACCTGAATGAACTATTTGGTATGATCAGAGAATATTTAGGGGTGATAATAGATACAACAAATATATATATAGCCATTTATGATGAAGAAACTGACGCAATAACCATACCCTATGAGGTCAACGAGATAGATGAGATAGTAGAAACCATCAGCGGAAAGACACTAACCGGATATGTTTTAAAACATGGCAAACCAATGCTGTTATTGGAAAATGATATAACAGCAATGGCGGAAAGGGGAGAAATAGAGCTCGTGGGGGCAATGGCAAAGATCTGGCTGGGAGCTCCTTTACGGGCTAATAACAAGACTATTGGAGTATTGGCATTACAAAACTATGAAAATTCAGAGCAATATACTTATAAAGACCTCGATCTTCTGGCATTTGTTTCGAATGAGATCGCCCATGCCGTAGAACGAAAGAAGGCAGAGGACAAATTGCGTACAGCACATGAAGAATTAAAAGTGATGCATCGTGATCTGGAGATAAGAGTGGAAAAAGCAGTGGTAGAACTCCGCGAGAAAGACCATATAATCATGGAACAATCACGTAAGGCAGCAATTGGAGAAATGATATCCCGAATTGCCCATCACTGGCGTCAGCCATTAAATAACATCGGAGTAACCATACAATCACTCGGAGAAGCATTGGAATTTGGAGAATTGACGGAAGAATATTTAGCAGAAAAAACTGAAACCGCTATGAAAATACTAAAGGAGCTGTCCAAATCAATAGATGATTTCAGGTTTCTCTATAAAACAGGGAACGATATCTGCGAAATTGATGTCTTGGAATATCTCATAAATATAACCAGATTAATGCGTAGTGAATTCGAAAATAATAATATTGAATTAGAAGTACAATTAGCCGACAGTCATATAATTCGTGGCATTCCCTCTGATTTTTCTCAGGCGGTAATGAATGTGCTCACTAACGCCTATGAAATATTAACTGATCGGGAGATAACTGAACCCAAAGTCTGGGTAAGCTATCAAATCATAGACAGCAAAGCAGTAGTCTCAATCAGGGATAATGGTGGAGGGATAGCGAAATCTATCGAAGATAAAATATTTGAATTATATTCTTCAACCAAGCAGGGATTAAACAATACGGGTACAGGATTGTATATCTCCAGGCTGATAATAGAGAAGAATATGGGAGGTGAAATAGAAGTACAAAATCATCCAGAAGGGGCAGAATTTATATTAAAAGTATAGTAATAACACATAAAATAACTAATAGTCTAGCTTACAGAATTTCAATGAAATATATTGACTGATCTGGAATAGTGGGCGTTTTAGTAAAAAAAGCTCAGTAAACAGACTGGGATTGCAGGATAAAAAGATGAAAAAAGAGTTGAATGTATTGATGCTGGAGGATAATCCATCCGATGCTGCCTTGATTTTGCGGGAATTGCGCAAGGTCTGGAAGGAAGTAAAATATCAACGTGTATTTTCGGGTCAGAATATGGAAAACATACTTTTTACAGAAGATTGGGATTTAATAATATCGGATTACTCCATGCCCCAGTTTACAGGAATTGACGGCTTAAAAATACTGAAAGAGAGTGGATTAGACCTGCCGTTTATCATGGTTTCGGGAACGATGGGCGAGGATGTGGCAGTATCAGTAATGAAAGCAGGGGCACAGGATTATATATTAAAAGATAAACTCCACCGGTTAGCACCAGCAATAGAAAGAGAATTAGCAGAAAAAGAAATACGACACGAGCATAAAGAGACCACAAAAGCTCTTGATGAAAGTAAGGCATTAAGCGAAGCAGTAATAGACGGATCACCCATAGGAATATCAGTACGAGATAGAAATGGAACATTGATCCTGTCTAATCAGTCCTGGAAAAAAGTCTGGGGTTTCAGCGAAAAAGAAGTAGAACAGGCGAGATTAAAACGACGCGAACTGGTGTTTGATAAAAAGGACGGTTATTTGGCAGAACATCTGGCAGAACTGAAGAAGGTTTATGAAGAAGGTGGCGAACTATATGTACCTGAGATAAAATTACATAAAGAAAGACAAGAAAAAGCCGAATGGATATCTCAGCACTTTTATGCACTCAAGAACAGGAAAAATGAAGTTGATAGAATAGTAGTTTTAACCAAGGATATCACCAATAGAAAGAATAATGAAATGAAGCAGTATTTAAGCAGACGAATACTACAGATACTTAATAAACAGGGAGAATGGCACTTACTTCTGAGAAAGATTCTGCATGAAATTCAGGAACTGATGAATTTTGAATGCCTGGGAATCCGGTTATCACAAGAGGAGGATTTTCCTTATATAGCCACTATAGGATTTAGAAATGATTTTGAAAACCATAAATGTTATCTGCTCAAAGAAAAGATGGATAATCATGAAAGAAAAGAAAAGCCAGAGAAATATTATGAATGTCTATGCGGGAAAATCGTCCTGAAAAAGACTGACTTTGACCAACCCTACTTCACAGAAACTGGCAGTTTCTGGACCAACAATCTGCAAGAGTTGGTCAAGCAGCCTGAATTTGAAAATGGTCAGATAATTTCACGCGATAGCTGCGTAATTGAAGGATATCAATCATTAGCTCTGATACCACTCATTTCGGGAATGGAAGTACTCGGAATAATTCAGATCAATGATACGCAGCCGGACAAATTTACAGCGGAGATAATCAAATATTTTGAAGAAATTGGATCAACGATAGCAATTGCTTTTCAGCGAATTCAATCAGAGAAGAAACTAATAGAAAGTGAGAAGCATTTTCGCAGTCTTTTTGAGAATTCCATAATGGGAATATTTCGTCTTTCCGCCGAAGGCAGAATATTGATGATGAATCCCTGCCTGCTTGGTTTTCTGGGCTACAGCAGTATAGAAGAATTTGAAAAAATAGAGGAATCACCTGCTGATGATTTTCGTCGTATCATTCGTAAACTATTTAATAACATCCAGATTGAACCTAGCAGGATACATCAGTTTGAAGCCAGTTGGTCCCGCAAAGATAGAAAAAGTATCTACGTGAGCACATCAGCCAGGACAATACAGAAAAAAGACGGATCATTGATGTATGTTGATGGTGTAGTCGAAGATCGAACGGACAAGATGAAAGCAACTCGTGCTTTATTAGAAAGCCGGGAAATCTATCGCAGTCTGGTGGAAAAAGCAAATGTGGGAATAGTTACTGACGATTTGATTGGAAATATGACGTATTTTAATACTAAATTTGCTGAGTTGTTCGGATACACACATGAAGAGATGTCGGCATTGTCATATAAAGAATTATTCCATCCTGATCATTTAGAATTATTGAAAAAAAATCACAATCTTCGAGTTAACGGCAAGAAAGCACCACCACATTATGAATTGCTAGGTGTCAAGAAAGATGGCAGTAATATCTTTCTTGAGATCGCAGTGGATCATATTCTTGATGATGACTTTAATATTAACGGCACACGTGCCTTCCTTTGGGATGTAACTGAGCGCAAACAGGCAGATGCTATCCAACTGGCACTTTATAATATATCAATGGCAATAAGCTCATCTGAGCATCTAAATAATCTTTATTATAAGATCAAAGAATACCTTGGTACAATAATTGATACCACGAATATATTTGTAGCCTTTTATGATAAGGAAAAAGATGAACTAAGTCTTCCATTTGAAGTAGATGAGAGAGACCATTTTGAAACTTTCCCTGCTGGTAATTCACTGACGTCTTATGTAATCAAACAAGGTATTCCAATGATGTTTACGGAAGATAATATTTCTAAATTGGCAGAGGAGGGTAAGATAGATTTAATTGGGGCTTCATCCAAAATCTGGCTGGGTGCGCCCTTGAAAACAAAAGAAAGGATAATAGGAGTTATTGTAGTCCAAAGCTATGATAATCCTAAATTATATACCAAAAAAGACCTGCGGATATTATCAATAATATCCAATGAAATAGCTACTTCCATAGAGAAAAAGCGGACAGAGGATAATCTGCGAATTGCACATGATGATTTAATAAAACTTCATAAAAGCCTTGAGCAGAAAGTTGAGCAGGCAGTTGCCGAGTCTCGAGAAAAGGATCATGTCATAATGCAGCAATCACGACAGGTGGCAATAGGTGAAATGATCTCAAGTATAGCCCACCACTGGCGTCAGCCTTTGAATATTATCGGAGTTACTTTTCAATCTGTGCGGGAAGCATTTGAGTATAACGAATTGACAAGTGAATATATGAGTGAGAAGACCGATATCATCATGGATATTCTACATTCCTTATCAAAAACAATTGATGATTTCCGTTTCTTTTATCGCCGTGAGGAAAGCAGTAATGATTTCGATCTGGGCGAAACAGTCTTAAATACAATTTACACGCTCCAAAGTAAATTTGCCAACAGTAATATTGAGCTTAACAAAGAAATAGATGCCAGCATCACTTTTCATGGATATAAAAATGAATATTCTCAGGTGGTTTTGAATATATTGACAAACGCCTACGATATTTTAGTGGAACGAAATATAAAAAATCCATATGTGAACATTAGCCTGAAAATCAAAGATGGACATTCAGTTTTATCCATACGCGACAATGGTGGTGGAGTAGATAAGGAAATCAGGGAAAAAGTATTTGATTTATATATCTCCACTAAGAAAAACCTGAATAATACAGGGATCGGTTTATATATAGCTAAACTTGTGATTGAGAAGCATATGAATGGTAAATTATATATAATTGATCATGATGATGGAGCTGAGTTCGTTATCGAAGTATAAACTTGAACCTGATCAAAAAGAGTTTTACCCGGAAGCCGATTGGCTTCCGGGTAATTTTTTTTCTTTATTTCAATAAAAGTGCTTTGTTGATATCTGTTCCTTCTGCTGAAATCATTCTAAAGAAGTAAATTCCACTGGGCTGAAGTCTGTTTTTGTTGTCAGTACCATTCCAGTTAATGCTGTAAATTCCTGAAGAAAACTCATCATTCACGAGTTGTTTTATCAATTGACCGCGTGAATTATACACTTCTATCCTGATATTCTGATCATATTTAACAGAAAATCTGATCGTTGTCTCAGGATTAAATGGATTAGGATAATTACCGATAATCTCAGTAACTGCAGGCACAATTTCGCATCCGTCATTATCGGATGGTTCAACATAAATCGTCCACGTAACCGTTATCTGATAAGTGCCATCAATGATGAAAGCTCTAACAGTGTAAGTTCCATCCAGATCGAATTGATAATGTAGATCAGGCAGAATATCCCCGGTCGGAACACCATTGATTCGCCATTCATATACTGGTTCACTGTCAATATCGGTTACTTCAAGATGAAAATCTACCACTGAATGTTGCAAAATGTCGAATTCAGTTAGAACTGGCATAAAGGAAACCAGCACAGGAGTATCATTAACAGGATTAACTGTGACAATCATGTCATCTGATGCAATTTCGCGCCCTTGATTATCATCAATAGTGATCGTGATAGTTTCGCTGCCATACCAGTTTGCAGGTGCTGAGAAAATTATAGTCATACCGGCAATAAAACCGGATATTTCCATATTACCACTCAAATCAACAGATAGATCATTG
>CAZAHZ010000128.1:0-9624 GCA_964485055.1 uncultured Candidatus Cloacimonadota bacterium | reverse complement strand
GGAATCTACTGCTTCAATTCGGATGATTTGTTCCGTAGTGTTTCTCTATTGAAAAACAATAACAGCCAGGGTGAATATTATCTCACAGATGCCCTGGAAATCCTGAAAAATCAGGGAAAATATATTTCTACACTTATTTTAACAAATATGGTTGAGGCAAGTGGAGTGAATTCTCCCGATCAGCTACGGGAACTGGAAAAAGAATTATTGAAAAAAAATGAAGAGGAAACGGATAATGAATGATATTTTATATTCTCCCTGGAGACTTCAATATATCAATTCAGAAAAGGGAAATAAGTGCATCTTTTGCCTGGATCATCCGGTTACGGAAGATGCCCGGCACCTTGTTTTATATCGCAGCGAATATTCTTTTGTGATCATGAATTTGTTCCCTTATAATAATGGGCACCTGATGGTCATTCCCAAAGCACATACTGCGAACCTGCTGTCTTTGAGTGAAACAGAGCGAAATGACCTTTTTGGACTTGTAACCCAAACAATTGCTATCCTTAAAACCGTTTATAATCCTGAAGGCATGAATATCGGCATGAACCTGGGAAAAGCAGCCGGTGCCGGTATTGATGAGCATATTCATGTGCACATTGTTCCCCGCTGGTCTGGCGACGTAAACTTTATGACCAGTGTCAGCGGTACGCGGATTATACCCGAAGATTTTGAAGAAGCTTACCAGCGATTAAAAGAACAATTTGACAAGCTCCATGACTAGAAAAAATCTGGCAAAGTCGGAAACAGGGACACCCCTGGCGGTTAGGATTTGTTTTCTGGTCGCTCTGGTGGTGATATTGATCTATATCATTGTGCCAGACCGGAAAGAAAGCGTGAAAGAAGAAAAAAAAGAGATTTATCAGCCTGAAGTGAAGATTGTTGTTAATAATGGATGCGCTGTAACTGATCTTGCCCAGAGTGTTTCGCAAGTACTTTTGGGAATGGGCATAAATGTGGTTACCTGGGGTAATATAGAAAACCCCAATTGTATTTATGAAGAAACAATGATCATCATCAGGCGGAAAAATAAAGATACAAAGAAAAAACTGGAGTATTTTAGTAAATTGACAGGAATACAAAAGAGTAACGAGATAGAGAAAGAAAATTCAAAAGCTGAATTTGAACTTATATTAGGAAAGGATTACTTTCTGTATTTTAAAATTTAGAGGTAAAATGGAAATAACATTAGAAGAACTGGTTTTGAAAATCAAAGAATGGCTGGAAGAGAAGAAAGCGGAGAATATCCGGGTTTATGACGTGCGGGGAAAAAGTGACTACACTGATATGATCATGGTTTGTGAAGGCTCAAGTGATCTTCATAACCGGGCAATTGCAGATAATGTGGCAGGCAGGGCAAAAGAGGGATCTATCTATGTTCTGGGTAAGGAAGGATTTGAAAGTGGGACATGGATACTGATTGATCTGGTAACGGTGATCATTCATATTTTCGACCAGGCAACCCGGAAACATTATGATATAGAGCAATTATGGGAAATGTCAGATCGGGTCAGAAAACAGAAAAAACCGGATGTTGATGAAACTGAGGATCAGAATTAGAGGAGAACAAAATGCTTAAGGACAAAATCCGTAGTGATATTTCACAGGCAATGGATAAACTGGGATTAAAATATGAGGATAATTATTCCGTAGAAATACCTAAAAATCTTGAACACGGTGATTTCTCTACAAATATTGCCATGGTAGCCAGTAAACTGAATAAGATGAAACCAGCGGTTCTGGCACCGAAGATTGTGGCGATCATGGAAAAAAAACGAGATTATAAAGATGTTTCTATCGCGGGAGCTGGCTTTATCAATTTTCAGATGAGCAATTATGTATTCCACCACCTGATGCCTATGATCATGTATAAAGATTATGGTTCCAGTAATTATGGCGAAAAAAAGAAAGTGATCCTGGAATTTGTCTCCGCCAATCCTACCGGTCCCCTGAATGTGGTTTCTGCCCGGGCATCTGCCTATGGCGATTCATTTTACCGTATCCTGAAATATATCGGTTTTGAACCATTCCGGGAATATTACGTGAATGATGCTGGAAACCAGGTGGACATACTGGCAGAATCTGTCGAATTACGCTACCGCGAACTTCATGGCGAAGTGATTGATGAATTCCCTGCAGAAGCCTATAATGGTGATTATATCAAGGATATTGCTATTAAATTGAACGCTATAGATGGCTCCAAACTGCTGCATTATGCCGAAAAGGACAGATTGGACAGAATGAAGAATTTTGCACTGGAAGAAATACATAATATGCAGGTGCAAAGTCTGGAGAAATTCGGGGTTGAATTCGAAAACTGGATGAGTGAAAAAAAATTACGCCAGGAAGGCTCAATAGAAGAAGTTCTCAGTTACCTCTCGGAAGCGAATGTCACCTACGAAAAGGATGATGCTATCTGGTTTGAATCTACCAGATTCGGTGATGAGAAGGATAGAGTTCTGATGCGGGCTGATGGCACGATCACCTATATTGTACCGGATATTGCCTATCATTTGACAAAATACACGAGAGGCTTTGATATTATTATAGACGTGCTGGGTCCTGATCATCATGGTTATGTACCCCGGCTGAAAGCAGCACTGGAAGCACTTAACTATGATCAGGATAAGCTGGAAATAGTGTTTTTACAGCATATTAATCTCTTTTCCGGTGGTGAATTGGTTAAGATGTCCAAACGTGCTGGTAAAATTATCACCATGGATTCTTTGATTGATGAAGTGGGAAAAGATGTAGCCCGGTATTTCTTTCTGGACAGACGTCCAAATTCTCACCTTAATTTTGATCTGGAATTAGCCAAAAAGACCTCAAATGAAAACCCGGTTTTTTATATTCAATATGCCCATGCCAGGATTTGCTCTATTCTCAAAAAAGCCAAAAGAGAAAAGATTAATCTTGATAAATTTGATCTTAAGCTTCTTAAGAAATTGGATAAACAGGAAGAGATCAGGCTGATAAAAAAAATGCTCTCGTTCCCAGAAGTGCTGGGGCTTATAGCCGATAAAAGAGAACCTCACAGGCTGGCAGCCTATACCCTTGAACTGGCAAGCATGTTCCATAAATATTACTCACTTTATAAAATTGTAAATCCACGCTATGATGATTTATCTCGCTGCAGGCTTTTTCTTATCTCAGCAATCAAAAATATATTGGCAATCTCCCTTGATTTAATGGGAATTACCGCCCCTACTTCTATGACCAAGAAAAAATAATTTCCTGAATTTTCCTAAATGACTAGAGCTTTAGTGATATCGGATACTCATGGTAATCAGGGTCTATTAAGGCAGATACTCCAGCGGGAAAATAATTCGCAGTATATCTTTCATTTGGGTGATTATTATGGGGATATGGACAACAATGCTGATTTGACTGAAGGCAAGAAGCTGATCAGGGTTCCTGGAACATTTAACAGTGGTTATTTTTCCGGTCGTCTGCCCGTAACGCAGGAGATAGTTATTCTTGGCTGGAAAATCGGTTGTTTACATGATATTCAGGATTTATCTAAATTATCTCTTGATATTGATATTTTGCTTTTCGGGCATACTCACTCACCCGTTATCAGGAAGATCTTTGACAGGATAGAGATCAATCCTGGTCATTTGAAGAATATTGAAGACCGCGGAAATGTGGCTTCCTATGCTCTGTTGCAGATCAGCAGAAAGGAAATTTTTATAGAAATCAGAGAATTCAATTGTAACCTGAGAGAGGTTTACACGTTAAATAGAATAAAATAGTAATGGAGGGCTAATGACCATAGAACAAATTAACCAGAAAGTAATAGAAAAAAGTCCGGTTATTGATCAGATAACCGCAGAAGTCGGAAAAGTTATTGTCGGACAGCATTACATGGTCAGCAGAATTTTAGTAGGATTGCTGGCTAATGGACATATCCTTCTGGAAGGCGTGCCTGGATTAGCTAAAACGCTTACTGTCAGCACAGTTGCAAGCACTATCAATGCCTCCTTTCACAGATTACAGTTTACTCCCGATCTTTTACCGGCAGACCTGATTGGTACTCTGATCTATAATCAGAAAACCGCTGAATTTGTCCCCAAGAAAGGACCTGTTTTTGCCAACTTCATACTGGCTGATGAGATTAACCGTGCTCCTGCCAAAGTTCAATCTGCCCTGCTGGAATCCATGCAGGAACGCCAGGTCTCTATTGGCGATACAACCTATCCATTACCTATGCCCTTTCTGGTGATGGCAACCCAAAACCCGCTCGAACAGGAAGGCACCTTTCCTTTGCCCGAAGCACAGGTTGACCGATTTATGCTAAAACTCAGGGTCGGATACCCTAGTCGTGAAGAGGAAAAGCTTATCCTCGACCGCATGGTGAACGATGAGAAAATCAACGTTTCCCGACTGATAACACCCCAGGATATTCTGGAATTAAGACAGTTGATCAAAGATATCTATATGGAAGATAAGATAAAAGAATACATTCTCGATCTTGTCTTCGCCACACGGGAACCGGAAAAATTCAATAATATCAAAGATATGAAATTCCTGATCGAATGCGGGGCTTCTCCAAGAGCGACAATTTATCTTGCCCAAGCTGCCAAAGCTCATGCGTTCCTTGAACATCGCGGTTACGTGATCCCGGATGATATCAAGGCAATCGGAAAAGATATTTTACGTCACCGCGTGATCCTCACTTATGAAGCAGAAGCCGAGCAGATTTCGCAGGAAGATATTGTAAACCGTCTCTTTGATGAAATTGAGGTGCCATAAATTATGGAAGTTTCTGAGATCATTGCCAAGGTCAAAAAGATAGAAATTATCACCAGAAACCTTGTTTCAGAACTGTTCTCAGGTGAATATCACAGTATGTTCAAAGGACAGGGTCTGGAATTTTCGGAAGTACGGGAATACCAGGAAGGTGATAGTTTTCGTCAAATTGACTGGAATGTCTCTGCCCGGATGGGGCATCCATATATCAAGAAATTTGAAGAAACGCGGGAGTTGAATGTTATCTTCCTGATAGATATCAGTGCATCCACTGCCACCGGCACCCGCAGCTTTCTGAAATCTGAATATATCACCGAGATCACAGCCGTCCTGTCCTTCTCAGCTCTTTCTAATAATGACAAAGTCGGATTATTGCTCTTCTCAGACCAGATAGAGAAATATTCACCACCTCGGAAAGGGAAAAAAAGTGCGTTGCGGATTTTACGCGATATTCTCTACCATGAACCTCTCAGCAATGGAACTGACCTCAAATCAGCTATTGAATATGCCTATCAGATTATACCCAAACGCTCTATTATCTTCATTATCTCTGATTTCCTGACTTCCGGTTATGAGGACAGTTTAAAAATATTAGCCGGGAAACATGATGTAATTGCCCTGCGAATTCTGGATAAAGCTGATCTGGAGCTTCCTGACTGTGGTTTATTATACGTGGCTGATCCCGAAACTGGTAAAAAACTTACGTTGTTCACCGGAAATCAGCGGCTTAGAAAAAAATATCAGCAGGCTACTACGAAGGAAGGTCTTGAATTCAATGAAACCATGAAGAAGATGAAAGTGGAAAATAGAACCTTTACTACCGATGAACCCTATACCAAAAAACTGATGGAACTTTTTAGAGCACGTAAACACAGACACTGATATGAAAAAATATATTCTGATTATAATATTAATTTCGATATTACCATTTTTGCTAAATGGGCAAGAACTGCGTCAGCACCTGGAAAAACCTAGTAAATTATTTGTCGGAACGCCCTTCCAGCTACATATTGAGATAACAGCTTCTCCTGGAGACAGCATTTATGCTCCCCAGCTTGACAGTCTGGATGTTTTCTTTATAATGAACGAACCTGAACAATCCGAAGTGATAGAAAATGATCTGCAAAAGAACCTGATAACTCTCACTTTCCAGGCATTTGACACCGGCGAATACAACTTTCCACAACTCGAATTCCTGGTAAAAAATGAAACCGGAGATCACCTGCTTCAAACTCGGGAATTTGTGGTCATTATTAATTCCGTATTACCCGATTCTGCAGATGTTATTAAGGATATTGCCAAACCGTTTGCTTTGAAACTTGGCTTCTGGGATTATTTTATACCCATCCTGGCGCTTATCATTCTCATTATTATAATACGCTTGATTACGAAATTGCTGAAAAGACCCGAAAGGGAAATCACGCAGCCCGAAATTGTCGATTCTCGTCCACCCTATATCATTGCCCGGATAATGCTCGATGATCTTCTCGCTGAAAAGCTTCTCGAAAACGGGAAATTTCTGGAATTTTATTACCGTCTGTCTCTTATACTCAGATTTTTTATCGAAAAATTCTACCAGATCAACGCCCTGGAAATGACTACCAGCGAAATTCGCTATTATCTCAAATTATCCGATGCTCAGGAAAAAAGTGATATTATGAGATTATTGACAGAGTCTGATAAAGTTAAATTTGCCCGCTTTATTCCAGACCGCAGGCAGGCAGAAGACTTTGTCTCCTGGCTGGATACATATTTGCTGGCTTTTAAGCAAAGGCAGCCGGAGGTTAAGGATGCTTGAGTTCTTTAAACCTGACTGGCTCTGGGGCATATTTATTATCATTCCCTATCTGCTTTGGGAGATATTTTATCATGATAAAAAAAGATTAAGGATCCACTATAACCGGATTGACCTGCTGCGTTCTTTGTCACCTTCCGGTTCCTGGCTCAGATTCATTCCATTCCTGTTACGCATTCTCCTCATCGCCACTTTGTTTATTGCCCTGGCTCGACCACGCCTGGCAAATGAAAAGCAGAAGATCACCGGAAATGGTATTGATATTATTCTGGCAGTTGATATTTCAGGTAGTATGAGAGCGGTAGATTTCAGACCCACAAACAGACTGGAAGCTGCCAAAAAAGTTGCCAGTGAGTTCATCAAAAAAAGGAAAAATGACCGTGTCGGGGTTATTGTCTTCTCTGACCATGCTTTCACAAAGTGCCCTCTCACTCTTGATTATAATATGCTGATGACCATTATGCAAGACGTGGAAATAGATACAGAAGCTCAAGGGACTGCTATCGGTATGGGTCTTGCCACTGCGGTAGCCAGGCTCAAGGATTCCGAAGCCAAATCCAAAGTCATCATCCTTATCACGGATGGCAGAGATAATACAGGGCAGATAGACCCTCTCACGGCTGCCAATCTGGCTGCTACATTTGGTATTAAGGTCTATGCTATCGGTGTTGGCAAAAAAGGTCTGGTGGATTTTCCTTACGGAAATGGCTACCGGAAAGTTAATATTGAGATTGATATTGAAAAACTTAATGAAATTGCAGTGATCTGCGGAACTGAGCGTGCCCGCCTTGCCCAGAACACTCAGGAACTTGAAGAAATCATGAACGTTATTGACCAGATGGAAAAAACCGAGATAGAGATCAAAAACTATTATGAATATAAAGAACTTTTTCCACGCTGGCTGATGCTGGCAGTTTTTCTTTTATCTCTGGAATTTCTGTTCAGATTCTTTATTCTCAAATCACTTCCATAGGAGCTTAAATATATGCACTGGGGTAATCCTAACGCTCTTTTCCTGCTGCTGCTTATTCCCGCAGCCTTGATCCTGGTATTTCTGTCCAAAAGAATTCGCCGAAGATCATTTGCCCGTTTTGCAGAAACCAGATTTTATGATTATTATTTTCAGCAGTTCTCTTCCTTCAAATTTGATCTTAAGAATGTTTTCCTCATTACTGCCTTATTCTTTCTGATCATCGCTCTTGCCAGACCGCAGTGGGATCGGGAAGTTCAGATCGTCCAGAAAGAAGGCGTGGATATTGTTATCTGCATGGATGTTTCCAAAAGTATGGATGCCACGGATGTCCAGCCCAGCCGGATTGAACGCGCCAAAGACCAGATCTCGTTGTTCATTGATCAACTCAAAGGTGATAGAATTGCCATTGTCACCTTTGCCGGTCGCAGTTTTGTCCAATGCCCGTTAACTGATGATTACGGAGCTGCCAAACTTTTCCTGAATTTTCTGGATACGGAATCGGTTACTCTGTATGGCACTGATATCGGCAAGGCTCTGCAAACATCTCTTAACGTCTTTGTCCAGTCAGATAAACATAAGATCATTATACTCGTCTCAGATGGTGAAGACCTGGAAGAAAATGCGGTAGATATTGCGGAAGAAGCCAGAAAACAGGGAGCTATAATCTATGCCCTCGGCATTGGCTCTCCTGATGGCAGCACTATCCCTGTTGTTGATCAGGACGGTAATACTGTTTATGCCAAAAATGACCAGGGTGAGATCATCTTCTCCCGGCTTAATGTTGATGTCCTCAGCAAAATAGCTAAGGCTACTAATGGCAGATTCTTCCCCATCACTCCCCAACAATCCGAAATCTTTCAAATACTTACTGATATTAAAACTATGGAAAAGAAAAAGATTGATGCCCGTCAATTCTCTCGCTATAAAGATCAATATTATTATTTTGTCTTGACGGCTCTTTTCTTTCTTATTATTGAATTCCTTATTATGGTTATCCGTAATATTCCCTTTGAAAGGGTGATCAGATCAAGGAGGTGATTATGCATCGTATTTTTTTAATAGCCATAATGCTGGTTCTTGTTTGCTTCCTGAATGCTGAATTGCTTAATTATAACAAAGTGATCACTAATAGCGAAGCGAATAAAAAGTACAAAGAAAATGATTTCTCCGCTGCCCAAGAAAAATATCAATCCAATGCCATTAAACATCCTGAAGAAGGTGCCCTGCACTATAATCTCGGTAATTCGCTCTATAAACAGAACAAAATTGAAGATGCTGAAGCTGAATATAAAATGGCGATGAGAGATCAGAATTTTACCGATCTTTCCAGTCTTTATCATAATATGGGTAATATCAAATTTCAGCAGCAGGACTATAAAAACGCTCTGGAATACTATAAAAAATCTCTCGTCTCCGATCCCAGTAATATTAATTCCCGCTATAACTACGAGTTAGCAGCCCGTTACCTCCAAAAACAGCAGGAACAACAGCAGCAGCAAAACAAAGATCAGGATAATAAAGACGAAAAAAAGGATCAGAATAAGCAGCAACAGCAACAACAACAGGATCAGGACAAAGATAAAAAAGAAGAACAACAGAAACAACAGCAGGATGGCGAGGATAAAAAAGAACAACAGCAGCAGAATATAGAAAAAACTAAAGACGAAAAGGAAGCTGAACAGGTATTAAAGGCTATTTTGGCAAAAGAAAAAGAAGAACTAAAAAAAGAAAAAGAGAAAAAAACCGCAGAACGCCAAAAATCCGGCAAATACTGGTAATATGAAGAAAAGTGCTTTTATTCTCATGATCTCACTGCTTGCTGCTCTACTCTCTGCAGCAGATCTGGAAGTTACTGCCTATGTGAACCGAACCACTATTGGCATTAATGACGCTCTGCAATACACTATTGAGATATCCGGTAAAAATGCTGATAAAATCGGGACGCCGGGTTTACCCGAACTCAATGGTTTCAGCAATCATGGCGTTTCCACTTCTTCTTCCTCCAGTTATACTATTGTGAATGGCAGTTTCCAGTCCTCTGTGACCAAAAAATATCAATATTCTCTTAGACCTCAGAAGCTGGGAACCATCACCATTCCTTCCA
>CAZAHZ010000127.1:0-9663 GCA_964485055.1 uncultured Candidatus Cloacimonadota bacterium | reverse complement strand
TTGACGCCAAAACCTGATTTGCTGAAGTTATAGAACAGAATGTTGCAGCACTCCGCAAGTTGCAGCTTGACGCCAAAACCTGATTTGCTGAAGTATAAGAGCTCTAAGATGCCTGAAGAAAGGTAATTAGAGCTCTTTTCTGTAAAAAAATCAGTAGTTATCCATGTCGAAGAGGAGATACTGATCAGGATTTTTTTCCCTATTTTGTTTATTTTTTTTAAAGAAGGTGATGATATTACTAAACTGTTTATCGGTAAAGAACAGGATAGAGACTTTTCCTTTTTGCGGCAGGTGAGTTTCAATTTTCCTGGTGTATGCTTCGGTATGTTCGCGAGTTCCGCAGAATCTGACATAAACGGAGAACTGGCTCATTTCAAAGCCTTCATCCAGTAGAAATTTACGGAATTTAGCAGCCTGTTTCCTGTCCCTGGCAGCAACCACAGGCAGGTCAAACATAACCATCATCCACATTAATCTAAATCCGCTCAGGGACAAAATCAGGATACTCCAGGAGGCAGTTTTTATCTTTGATAGAATTCCATAAAGATAAAACAGTATTCTTAAGGCATATATTCAGGGGAGATGAGCAATCGGCAAAGTTAAATTTGATCTCGAAGATGCTGCCCAATTCTTTTTTTGTCATAGGATCAAGATTTTCGCAACCTTCAAAAGATAGTTTTTTAACTTTTTGATCAATAAATGGACGATAGGGTTCGATCAGATCATCAGCCAGGCACCAGGGATTTAGTTTATTGTGATGATGCAGTCCGAGGGCAGGATTTAGACCAGTTCCCACAATATACCTGCTGAGTGAGCTTCTAAGTATAGCATAGCCAAAATTCAAGAGAGCATTTATACCGGGTTTTTCATAATCTCTGCGAAAATTTTTACCGAACAATCTTTGCCAGTATTTTCTGGCTGCAATGCCTTCCGCATTTTCAGGATCACCGCTTTTTACTCTCTTAATCAGCATTTCCAGATCATTTGCCTTTTGCCGGCAGTTTTCCAGAACTTTTATTTGATTACCGATCTTTGCTTTGATGATATTTTGCCAGAGTCGTTTTTGTAAGGGTTTACTCATGGCAATCTGCTCCATCAATCTTCCCATTTGCTCATAATTGCCCACGAGGTTCAGCATCATACCGCAAGGCAGATAGTTCTTTCCACAAATGATAAAAGGAATATTATCCTGACACAACCGCAGGAAAAGATTATGAGAATATGAGATACCATTACCGGACACGATCAGGCAATCAATGTCATCAATGGGAGTGCGTTTTACCTGATCATCCGGCAGCCTGATTTCCAGAAACCCATGATAAAGATGAATGTAGCTGCCGTTAAGAGAAATATCAACTATCTTCATTCTCAGGAACCTGTGGATTTATCCTGCCCAGGATATCAATTCCGGCTTTGAAAGCACTGGCTGATTGAAGAGAACTTCCAGCAAAACATTCTCCTATATCTCCGACATCCTTAGCTATAAATATATCTCTAAGATAAATTTGTTTACCAGTCATTTTCCTGACCCTTCTTATTTGCCATATACCATTAATTTTAAGGACTACATTATCATTAATAAAAAGTCTCATAATTTTTTTAGCAGTAGGAGAATCCTTTCTCCATTGGGGTTGAAAGTCTTTTTGATGAGCATCGAACATGGATATTACCTCAATTTGCCATTTGCGTGCATTTCTGCCTTTTAAAGGGGAATACACATCGCAACAGAAGTTATTTCCGCTGATGTAATACTTGTAAATTAATCCGTGTTCATTTTGAACAGGGATTAGTACATCGGGATTATTACTCTCTATAATCCTTACTTTATTAATTTTATGTTCCTGAAAGAAGTCATAAGCATTTCCTTTTTCAATTATCAAGTCAGTAACATTTGATTTGATCATGGGATCGGCAATTTGCTCAGCTTTTTCAGACTTGGAAAACTTGCTAATCGGTTTTCTAACATGAAGAAGATATTTGCCTTGTTGATTAATCCCTCGGAGACCATAAGCCGTATCTTCGTGCAGCCTTCCGGCAGAAACGGCAGAATTTACTTTATTACCGGAAAACTTATGATCAGGTTTAAAGGAAACCATGATCTTATCAATAATTTCCTGGGTGGGTTCATGATTGAATTCCGGATATGGTTCCGGCATGTTTTCAATGAACCGTTCATTCCCCACGGAGACCTGTCTGGAAATTTTCTGTAGCATGGAACGGCTGGTAAGGGCAATCACCAGGGCATCAACGGCATGATGCCTGTGATCTCCCCTGTTCTTTATTTCATCATCCGATAGAAAACCATTAAAGCCCCAATGATGCCTGAGCTGAGACGTCATGCCACCGGGGATGACCCAGACATTTTTAGAACCTGCCACATAACACATATATTCCAGAGCAATTCGGCTCATATAGCGAGTATCATTCAGCATCCGGCTGATGATCTCCTCTTTGTCTCCCCATTCTTTCATGGCATCAGGATAAAACCTCTCTCGTTTAACCTTTGGTAAAGTTTCCGCTCTCATCAGGATTTCTTCCCATTTATAACCAGCCGGACTATGCCCAAAAGCTTCATAAGGAGAACGCTCACCTTTATCCTGGTTTGCCTTATACCAGGCTAATGTTTTATTAGCCTGACGGTCATCAAAAGTTCTGCTTTTTGGAAGAATGTGTTCTATTTGAACTTTTTCAGAAAACAAATCTGCCTTTGAGATAGTTTTTCCACTAAATGGACAGCATCTTGTTAAGGGATCATCACTCAATTCTTCCCAAAGTTTAAATTTGAGCCTGTTCTGATAATTATTTTTAAAACCGAGTTCTTCCAGTTCCAGAGCTATTCTCTCATTAACGCTTTTCTCTTTTGCCTGCCGTGCTTTAAGCTCTTCCTTTTGTTTTCGGTTTAGTTTAAGTTCTCTTGCCAGTTCCAGCACTATCTGTTTCGGTGCTCCATATTCTTTGCTCATGGCGTTAACCAGTTTCCGCAATTGATTGAGGGCGATGTGTACGGTGACGTTACTGATCTTGCCAAATCTGCTTTCTTCGCTATCATTATGCTGGCTTTCTCTGCGGATAACATGATCCGGCATGATTTCACCATAATAAGGCAGGTTTCCAGCCTGGTATTGCGGTTCAATAACATTATCGGAGTGCTTATATCCTGCAGAAAGACAAGCATCATGATACATAGCTCCGGTTTCCAGGAAAGGAATGATCTTCTTGATCGCCTTTTCGCTGAGACTGCCCGTGCCGGTACCCATGTTCAGATCAAGGCAGTTTTCCGACTGCTCATCAGTTAAGATATAATCTTTCAACAAGCTGATTTTGATATCATTCCTTTCAGTGGGACCTTCCATTTCACCATTCAAAATATTGATAATATTTACCTGTTCATCAAGGGAAAGATCATGCCACTGCTCGCCAAAATTCTGGGGTTTTGCCATCATAAAGGCGGTTTCATCACCCTGAATATCTTTTCTTTTTTCGCTTTCCAGGTTAAATGTGTATCCTTCTTTATACTGTTTTCCCAATCTGCCTTTCAAGGTTGAAAAAGTAACGATTTTCTTTTTCTTCAAATATGCAATCAGCTTGAGCTTTTGCTCTGCAGTAAGTTTCACCTTGTTCCCAAAATCATCTTTTAATTCAAGCTGATTAACTGTTTGGAGAATGCGGAATAATTGGAATCTGGGATTACATCTTAATATGCGGTCTTCTTTAGGTTCAAGGTAACACTTTCCCCTTTCCTGCGGTTTAAGAGGTCTCTGCTCAATAATAATCATTTTTACATTTTTGAATAATTCGTCAGTTAAGATCATGGGATAGTATTCTTTCTGCTTCGACCACAGCAGGCTAAGTTCATCTTCTATCATCTGGCGTTCCGGGAAAATGGAATATATTTTATTTTTATCCGTTCCAGTAACTCGGACACGAACAGCTTCTCGGAGATGCTGCTCATGTTCTCCCAAATTTTGGTTAAGGTGGGATAAGTATTCTCCCAAAGTCCGGCAATTTTGGGATTCTATCTTATTTTTCAATTTTACGATGCTATCTTTCATGGCAGAAGAATCGCTGGCAGCTTTATCTATGATCATATTACTCTTGAATCCACGGCGCTGGTTGAGATGAAATATTGCCCTGCCTAATTCAAAAAGTGTAAGCTGCTCATCAAGTCCCTTTACTCTAAGTGAGTAGGGATCCAGATTGGCAAGCAGTTTACTTTCTTTTATTTCAACGGGCATTAAACCATTCTCACGAAGAATACGAAGCAGACTCGATCTTCTTCTTTTATATCGTTCCCTGTTTCTGCGGATACTTCTGGCAGTCCTTCGTCCAACATTTAAAGGAATCTGCTTCTGTGCTTCTCTTCCATCGGGGAATATGCGAACTCCCATCCTGATAATTCCGCAGGGTTCGTTGTTATCATCTAAGTTCAGCATACACCACCCCAGTGATGTAGCTCCCATATCAATACCGAGTCTGTAACTTTTTTTCTCTTTCATCTTGACACCTTCTACGTTATTTTTAAATCTGGTTCTGGCTCAAAGCTTTATTAATGGTTGTCACTTTAGCAAATCAGGTTTTGGCGTCAAGTTGTTAACAAGGCTTTTTGCCGCAAAATGTGGATAAGGACTCCGGTCTTTATCCACTTTTTATATATGCACTGTTCGATGTAATAATGACATTAAGTTCTAAAACCGGTTTATTAATCAGCAGTTCCTTTCTTTTAATAATATGAGATCAATATAAAAAAACACGAATTACTCGTCTATTTCCCAACTATAGGGGGAAAAAAAGCGAATTCATAAATTGGCACTTCTAAATCTTGGTCTAATAGTAAATCTTCTAAATGCCTTATTTTTGAAGAAAGGGTGTGGTGTGATTGGGGAAAGCATAGAGAACGGAGAGGACAAAGAGGACATAGAGGACGGGGAAGATAGAGGGGAGTTGTAGAAGGGGGATTTTTTGGGTGGGGTGGTATGAATATTGCGTAGTAATGAGACGGAAAGAAATATATTATGGAAATATATAAAGGAGAAGAGTATGAGAAAGAGTTTGGTAATAGCTCTATTACTGGTTTTGGGGGTAGTATTATTTAGCAGCATGGGGTCTATACTGATATCGAGTGAAGCGACAAGTGTGATCTTAAGTGGCGAGAGTGACAACAATCTGGAATTAAGTGTAAACATCAATGAGATCAGTTATTTCAGTGTAAATACACAGATGGGGGAATTTTATAGTATATCAATAAATGGATTTACGGGGACGAATAATATTGGCGAACCGCGTTTACCTCGGGTGCGGCGGATATTTACTGTTCCGGTAGGTGCAGAAGTGACAGCAGCAGTGGTGAGTTATGCCGAGAATATATATGAATTATCTGATTTTGGAATAACCAGTCAATTAATGCCGGCACAGCCTTCATTAGCCAAGAATTTATCGCCGGAAGAAGTGGAATTTATTTATAATGCGGGAGCATACAATCAGGATAATTTCACATCGAATTCGTTAGTGAGTGTGGAAGAGCTGGGTTATTTACGCGGATTAAGGCTTTTTGCGGTAAATATAGAGCCTGTTCGTTATAATCCGGTCACTAATCAGCTAGCAGTTTACAGCGACCTGGAGATCGAGATCAATTTTCGGGGTGGTGATGCACTAGCTACAGAGGATCTGCTTCGTAAGACGTGGTCACCGATATATGAACCAGTATTTGCCCAGCGGGTCATCAATTATCACAAATTAACTATGCGAGATGATTTGACGCGTTATCCGATCAAATATGTGATCATATCGGACCGGATGTTTGAGGGGCAGTTAACAGAATTCATAGACTGGAAAGTGATGCAGGGTTATAATGTGATCGTGGGCTATACGGATGAGATCGGAGGTACAACTACAGCGATCCATGATTATATCCAGGGATTATGGGATGAGGCAACGGCAGAAGACCCGGCTCCGAGTTTTATATTATTCGTGGGAGATACTCAGCAGATACCGGCATACAATGGTTCTGAGGGTGGTCATGTAACGGATTTGAATTATGTGAGACTGGAAGGGACAGATTTCATGCCGGAGATATATTATGGAAGGTTCAGTGCTCAAAATGCAACACAACTACAACCGCAGATAGATAAAACCTTGGAATATGAAATGTACCAGATCGCAGACCCGAGTTACCTGAACGAAGTGGTGATGATAGCGGGAATGGATGCCAATTTTGGACCTGTGTGGGCAAATGGACAGATAAATTACGGCACGGCATATTATTTTAATGAAGATCATGGTTTGACCTCGCATACATATCTTTATCCGGAATCGGGCAGCAATGCGGCGAATATAGTCCAGAATGTATCGGATGGTGTATCTTATATCAATTATACAGCCCATGGGGGAGAGGATTCCTGGTCTGATCCCACTTTTACAATAAATAATATTAATAACCTGCAGAATGAGGGACAATACTGTTTTGCAGTAGGAAACTGCTGTTTAACCAATAAATTTGAAGTAGGTGAATGTTTTGGTGAAGCTTTTCTGCGGGCAGAGAATAAGGGAGCCATCGGTTATATAGGCGGAACTAACTCAACCTATTGGGACGAAGATTACTGGTGGGGTGTCGGAGCTGGTACAGTAATATTAAACCAGACTTATGAAGATACGGGAGCTGGAGCTTATGACGGAATGTGGCATGATCATGACGAAGAATTCAGTCAATGGTTCACAACCGGTTATGCCCATATTATGGCGGGTAACCTGGCAGTGATAGAAGGCGGAAGTGGAATGATCAATTACTACTGGGAGATCTATGCTTTGATGGGAGATCCGTCGCTGAGCGTGTATTTTAGTGTTCCAGAGGTAAATGAAGTGGAATATCCGGAAGAACTGCTACTGGGATTGGATATGATGGAAATCACGGCAGAGCCATATTCTTATGTGGCGTTGACCTATAACGGTGAGATCAAAGGTGTGGGACTGGTAGATGATAGTGGCGTGATCGAACTGACCTATATTGAATTTGATGAGCCCTGCCTGGCAACATTGACGATCACATGCCAGAACAGAGAGCCGGTTATTGCGGAGATACAGGTGATCCCGAACGAGGGAGCCTATCTGAAGCTGGATGCATATACAGTGCTAAGTGGTGATGACGATGTGATCAATGGTGGAGAGAGCGTGTCGGTGAGTCTGGACATTGAAAATCTGGGCATGGAAGATGCGGAAGAAATAGTGCTGACGATCTCCTGCAGTGATATATATATAACACTGGAAGCGACGGAGCTGGATTTGGGAACAATTCCTGCCCAGAGTCTGGTGGAATTCGCAGACCTGATAAATTTTGAGGTGATGGAAGATATACCATTTGGACATCCAATCCGGATGGATCTGGACTTTTCGACACTGGACGGAAGCTGGCAGGAGGAATTGAATCTGACGGCTTATGCACCGCCGGGATTATGGATAGATATTGATGAAGTTGAAGCGGAACTGGATACAACAGAGACATATCAGACCACATTTAGCATCTCAAATTATTTGGAAGATGTGGTGTCATATTCAATCAGAACGGAGTCAGATGATCTGGGACGCAGCCTGACAGACAGCTATGTGGATTGCTCCTATCATCACTTTGAACCGGGAGAAGAATATCAGTGGATAGTCACAGCTTATAACCGCAGTGAGGATGGAGAATGGATATCTGATGTGAGCATATCCTTTCCGGAAGGCGTAGTGGTAGTGAATACCGGATTAATGATGGGAGGAAGTGGTGGCGACTTGGCACCTGATGTAACCAGTGGTGATGGTATAACGATCACCTGGCATGGGGAGTCACCTTCGGGATGTGGCTATATACATAGTATGCAGAGTGCAGCAGCAGTGGTTTCCGTAAGTATAGATGAAGGATATACAGGCTATATAACTTGTGAATATACCATGCTTGGAGACGGCTATGGTGCCGACCCGCATGAGGTAAGTGGCAGTTTTGAGCTTTCCTATCCGTTAAGCTGGATCAGTTTGGATAACACATCGGGAGAACTGGGTTATGGCGAAACAGACTTAATCGAAGTAACATTGAACCCGGCAGGAATGGACGCCGGGATATATAATTGCGAGATAGTGATCACAGACAGCAGACTGGAGACAAGGATACCAGTATTAATGACCATAACAGGCGTAAATAGCAACGATGGTGGAATAACAGGCAACATGGGATTAAGAGGCAATTATCCAAATCCCTTTAATCCTGAGACGACAATTTCATATAAGCTGGGTGAAGCTGCTTACGTGGAAATTGATATTTATAATATCAAGGGACAAAAAATCTTGACGTTAATCAAAGGTGAGCAGACATCAGGAGAGCATAATATAGTGTGGAACGGCAGGGATGCCCATGGACAAGCTGTGGGAAGTGGAATATATCTCTATAGATTTCGAACAGACAGTATAATACAGATGCGTAAGATGATATTATTGAAATAAAAAAAATATATCTGAGCCGGGGAAAGAAACTTCGGCTCATTTTTTATGGAGGGAATTAATGAAAAAAGTGTTCATATTTATGATTTTTCTGGTTATAACCTCAATGGTGGCAGCAACAGAATATCGGTGGGATGACAATCAATATGCGTCAGGACTTGAGCTTCTGAAATCAGGAAATTATGGTGTTGTGATAACATATTCGACAAGTGCATTTGAAATTAAGCCAGTAGAGATCAATGGGCAAGCCACAAATGAGTTAATCTTCGAAGAGCAATTCATACCCAATGAAGAAGGTTTTCCCAATCTGCCAGGTATCAGCCGGATGATTGCTATCCCGGAAGGTGCGAAGGTGAAGCTGGAATATGAATATTTAAATGAGGAGATCATCAGAGATCAGGAAATAGCACCGGCGCCGCGGATACCTAAGGAAACAGAGGAAGGTCTGGAATATAGCTGGGGCAAAGTATATGAGCGGGATGAATTTTATCCATCAGCAATCTGCCAGGTTTCAGAAATAAGTGAGATGCGGGGAGTGGATTATGTGATGCTGGGAATATATCCAATTCGCTATAATCCGGTTCAAAAGGAACTGCATGTCTATCGTGATATAAAAGTGACTATCAGCTTTATTGGTGGTAATGGCAGAATTGGTGAGGATAGATTGCGCAACCGCTGGTGGGACCCTATTTTGCGGAGCAATTTATTGAACTGGGAATCACTGCCGGAGATAGATTATTCACAGAGACGAACAACCCACAGAACACCGGATTTTGAATATGTGATCATCAGTCCCACGGGTGAGGAATTTCTAGCTTGGGCAGATTCGATACGGGTATTCAGGACGCAGCAGGGTATCAGGACGGGAGTGGTAACGTTGGCAGAGACGGGAAGCAGCAATGCCCAGATAGAAAGCTATATTAATACAGCCTATAATTGGGATATACCACCGGTGGCAGTATTGTTTCTGGGAGATTTCGGGACAAATTCAACCAATACAGTAAATTGCCCGACGTATAATAACTATTGCATATCGGATAATATTTTTGCAGATATTAGTGGTAATAATCTACCGGATATATCAACGGCGAGGATCACGGCGAGGGATGACGAAGAACTGGAGCTGATGGTACATAAATTCCTGGATTATGAGCGTAATCCGCCGTGTTGGGTGAACGCGCTGTGGCGGCGAACCCC
>CAZAHZ010000126.1:3722-9681 GCA_964485055.1 uncultured Candidatus Cloacimonadota bacterium | reverse complement strand
AACGTCGAATGCACTGGAATTATCTTCATTGAAGCTGAATTCATCGGGTAAGGTAAGCTCGGGAGCATCATTTACAGGATTTACCTGAAGAGTGAATACATCCGTGATCTGTGCCCTGGCTTGACCATCACTTACTGTAATTGTAATATTAGTCGAACCAAACCAGTTCTCTATCGGTGAAATGGTGGCAATTGAACCAGTAAGTGAAATTTGAACATTATTTTCATTGAACTCTACTTCATAACTTAGTATATCTCCATCAATATCATCATAGAAGTTATCCAGATCAATTGCAACAGGATCAAAATCTTCATCAACTATATAAGGATCAGGTATCTGAATGTTAATATAAGGAGCATCATTGATCGGAGTTACAATAATATCCATAAAATCAGAAGTAATGCCTCCCTCAAGGTCATTTATGCTGACCTCAATATTACCTGTACCATTCCAGTCGGGGGAAGCTGAAAAGACAGCATTTAATCCATTGATGGTAACATCAATATCTTCTATCGTATTGATTGTCATCAAAAATGTTTCGCTGTCAATATCTTCCAGATACAATGAGAAATCAACCATCAGGTTGTCATCCTCAGGGAAAGTTACTGAAACGGGCAGGCTAAGCTGAGGTGCATCATTGATCGGATTCACCGTTACAGAAATGAAATCTGAAGAAGGTGGCGAGGCAATTCCATCGGAAACTGCAAGGGTAATATTTTCATTTCCATACCAGTTTTCCGGTGCTGATAATGTGGCAACCATTCCATCAAATTCGACATCTATCATTATTGAATAGATCAATAGGGCAGTGAGTTCATCACTGTCAATATCTTCGGAATACAATGCCAGATCAAGCTCAATAGTGGAATCTTCATCAAAGTTGATGTCAGCCGGAAGATTAAGAGTTGGTGGATCATTTACGGGTGTAACAATTATCAAGATATCATCTTCAGCGGTTGCACGCCCCTGACCATCATCAACCGTAATAGTTATCAACTCCTGTCCTGACCAGTTTGGTGTAGCGGAAATGCCTGCGATCATTCCGTTTATGTCGATCATAATTTCTTCATTGCCACTAACGATAAAGAGCAGGGCATCTTCATCTATATCTGTAACATAATCTCCCAGATCAAGATAAGTATCAGTATCTTCGGCAAACGTGAGAGTTCCAGGCAGGTCAATCTGGGGTGCATCATTTACTGCAGAGACATGAAGAATTATCTGACCAGTGATAACAGCGCGATTTATTCCGTCATCTGCTGTTACAGAAATAATAGTGCTGCCATACCAGTTGGGAATCGAGCCAACCTCCAGAATTGTGTCAGTAATTTCAGCAGTCAGATCATCTTCGTTGTAAGAAATTGAATATTCAAGTACGTCACCATCAATATCAGCAAAATAATTGTTCATATTCAGGCTGAAGGTGTCAAAATCCTCGTCCAGATAGTAAACAGGTAATGGGTTGATTATAGACGGTGCATCATTAACAGGATTAACTGTCACCAGCAGATTATGATCAATGAACTCTCCCAGTAAGTCAGTAGCGGTGAGAACTATCAACTCTGAGCCATACCAGTTTTCTGTTGCGCTGATATTAACAATACCATTATAAAATTCTGCAAATATCTCTGTATTACCGCTCACCTGATATATCAACTGATCGCCGTAAAGAAGATCAGGATCAGCAAAGATTGAACCAAGACTGAACTGGTAGCTGTTATCTTCTGCAAAACTGATTTCAGAGATTGGATTATCTACTATATAAGGTGGATCATTAATACCGGTAACAGTAATCATGGTCTGGGCGGAAGCAAGAAGTCTGCCAGCCATATCATTTACTGTAAAAGTTGCAAACTCAGAACCGTTATAGTTCTCCGGTGCAGTAAATGTGACTTCCAGGTTTGAAATTTCGATGGATATATTAGTCGTTCCTGAAACTGTGAGAATCATATTATCAAGATCAACATCATAAATATATTCGGTAAAATCAACAATGTATTCTGATTCTTCTGCAAAGCTGAAAACTTCTGGCAGATCGATTTCCGGAGCATCATTTACCGGCGTTATAATAATATTAACCACAGCAGTTGCAGGCTGATTTTCCAAATCATCATAAGCATGAATAATGAGTACTGAAGTTCCATTCCAGTCATCAACTGAGCTGATATAGATAATGTCACCAACGAGTACTGCTCCAATTTCATCTGTCATGAATTCTATCTGATAAATCAAGGCTTCGTTATCTATGTCTTCAAAATGACCGGTCAGATTTAAGCTGAAAGTATTAAAATCTTCCTGCCTGATTATATCTTCAAATGGAATGGCAAGTACGGGCAGATCATTAACTGCATTGACGGTGACATCGAATATATCTGACAGATTGAACATCCCGTCACTGGCAATTACTGTTACAGAAGTATCGCCGTTCCAGTTCGGCTGGGGAGCCAGAGACATGATCCCATCGCTGATTATCAATGTTACTGCTGTAATCGTATATGATGCAGAATAACTGAGTGTATCCGTATCAATATCTGCAAAGTATAAAGAAAGATCAATCTCAGTTGCCTCAGCATCTTCTTCAAACACCAGATCAGGTAAAGGTATTATTATTTCAGGATTATCATTAACCGGAATAACTGTTATGGGCACAATCTCAGCATCCGTTCCATCATTGCCATCATTCACTATAAATTCAACTTCTTCAACTCCATTCCAGTTCTCAGAGGCAGAAATGCTGACCAGTAATCCGTTTTCAACCTGAATAATGATCTCGCTGTTACCTGCGTAAGTGATAAACAAAGAGTCGTCCTCAGGATCAGATACATACTGCGAAAAATCTACGATTATTACATTATCCTCATTAAAGACAAAGCCATCATCCGGTAAATCAATCTCCGGATCCTGGTTTACATAAGCATAAAGAGGAAGAGGATACTGAGGAGAACCAATATCACCACCAGGGCTGGTTAAAGTGGAATAAACATCTCCATAAATTCTATCCTGGCTTGCATCCCAGATCCTGAATTCCACTTCTTCAATTATTTCACCCTGGATATTCATTGTCACATAGGCAAGATCGTTAAAATAGAATATATCTCCTACTCCCCGACATTCTCCCTCAACAAAGGCGCCAACCAGATCATTCTCGGCTGCCAGTTGGTTATTGATCATCACTGAGCCATAAGCTACTGTGCTGTTTGTGTAGATTACAGGCATCCATTCTTCGCTGAGAAAGACATCCACATTCCAGTTTTGACTGATTTCAAACATGCCATCAGAAATAATTACTTCAATTTCTGTTTCGATTACATCTTCAAAAATTATACTTACACCGGAAGAATTTCCAGCAATTAATGCGGAATTTTTATACCAGTGATATGCAATCTGAGAATCGGGATCATAGGCTGTCACACTGAAATCTATCATCTCATCTTTCAATACACTAAAGCTGGTTTCTGCCGGCTGAAAATCAGTTATTACCGGTCCATCATTAGAAGGTGTAACCGTGAATATGAAACTGTCTGTTACCTGATATTGTGAATCGGCAGCAGTAACACTGATATTTCCACTACCTGACCAGTTAAGAGCTGAGCTTATCGTCATAATGCTTTCATTTAATGCAATGTTCAAATTCTGCTGGTTACAGGTAAAACTGAAATCCAGTTCTTCATTATCTACATCTGTAATATAATTATTCAGATTGATTATGGTTGATATATAATCTTCGATTACCGTGATATCTTCCAGAGGTGTTTCCAGATAAGGTGCATCATTAACCGGAGTCACAATAATCTGGGTCTGATCCGAAGAAATAGAGCGCGATTGATTGTCACTTACTTCAAAAGTAACCGTCTCTGTACCGAACCAGTTATTAACAGCGTTGATAGTCACTATTCTATTATTAATCACAGCATTGATATGATCATTTTCCTGCAGAGTGATGGTCAATACATCACCATCAACATCAGATAAATACGGTGTGAAGTTTACAATTCTGTGACCATCTTCTGCAAAAGTAAAGGAGTCCGGCAGATTGATTACCGGTGGATCATTAACCGGCAGTACAGTAACAAGGAATGAAGTACTGGTAACCACTCGATTAATATTATCACTGGCACTTACCGAAATTGTTGTATTTCCATGCCAGTTCGCTATTGATCCGATAGTTAATATCGAACCTTGCAAATTGGCAGTTATCTCATTCTGATCAAAGTCAATTGTATATGCCAAAGGATCGTTTTCTACATCTTCAAAATGATCAGATAAATCTAATGCAAACGCTGCAAAGTCTTCCTCCAATTCCTGATTTTCAAACGGCACTACCAGAAGAGGTACATCATTTATTGGAGTTACAATTACTGTCATTGATTCAAATGAAGCAGCACCATTGCTTTCTGCATATACCATGATCACTGCATTGCCATTCCAGTTATCCGCCGGATTAATTATCAACGTTCTTGCACTGAGACTTGCACCTAATTCACTAATAGCCTCAATACTGAGAGTATAGTTTGTACTTCCCGAAATATAGTTTGCCAGATTCATAATTCTGGAGCCATCTTCCAGAATAGTTACAGTTTCAGGTAAGTTAATTACTGGTGGATACGTTATCTGATTCTCACTGAAGAAATAAACTGGCAGAAAGTCCGGTGGATAGCCAATATCTCCTCCTGGATTACTCATCACCAGGAAATCCGAAACATATACATCATCAAGATTACTGTCCCAAAGTGCAAATTGGATCATTTCGGCTTCTTCACCCTGAATGTTCATTGTTGCATAAGAACTTCCATCCATAAATGTGATATAACCTATTCCACGGCACTCATAACCGGCAAAGGCTGCTAATTCATCACCCTGGCTGGCATTTCCTCCATTTATTAATACATGACTATAGGCAACTGTGCTGTTTGGATATATCTCAATCTCCCAGGGTCTTGGAAAATCAGTCGGTAATTCTTCGCCTACTGCTATTGGCAGGAAATCTGGCGGATAACCAAGGTCTCCTCCCGGAATTGTTGTAGTTGTATATTCTGCTATCAGCACCTGGTTCAAACTGGCATCCCAGACTGCAAACTGTACTGGTTCCGGCATCTCACCCTGGATATTCATTGTTGTATAACTGCCGGTTTCATCTGAGACTATTGTGCCTATACCCCGACATTCCAGACCGACAAAAGCACCTACTTCATCATCTAAGGCTGCTGGAGTGCCATATACTGTCACCTCACAGTAAGCTACTGTGCTATTCGGATAAATCACTATCGTCCATGGTCTTGGAAAATCTGTAGGCATTTCCTCTCCCACAAATATTGGCAGGAAGTTCGGCGGATAGCCTATATCTCCACCGGGATTGCTCATAGTGGTAAAATCACTTACATAAATAAGATCGGATGAAGCATCCCACACAGCAAATTGCAGTAATTCCGACATTTCTCCCTGAACATTAATGGTTGTATAGCTGTTAGAACCATCCAGAATAATATTACCTATTCCACGGCATTCAGATAAAACAAATACTCCTACTTCATCATTTTCAGTAGCAGGCAAGCCATTGATCATCACCTGGGCATAAGCTACTGTGCTGTTAGTATAAATCACTATCTGCCAAGGTCTTGGGAATTCTGTCGGCAATTCTGCACCTACCTGTATCGGTAAGAAATCAGGTGGATAACCTATATCTCCTCCTGGATTACTCATGGTTGTGAAATCACTTACATATACCTGATCAGCAGAAGCATCCCAGACGGCAAACTGTAGTAATTCAGGAACTTCTCCCTGAACGTTTATGGTGGAATAACTCCCGGTTTCATCTAATACAATGTAGCCAACCCCTCGACATTCACTTCCTGTAAAAACTCCGACTTCATCTTCAAGAGATGCTTGTGCTCCATTGATAGTAATTTCACAATATGCTACTGTCGAATTTGTATAGATCACAGGCAACCATGGACGAGAA
>CAZAHZ010000126.1:0-3622 GCA_964485055.1 uncultured Candidatus Cloacimonadota bacterium | reverse complement strand
AATTTGTATAGATCACAGGTACCCACGGTCTGGCATAGTCTTCCTGAGGTATTTCGCCAATATACACCGGCAGGAAATTCGGAGGATAGCCAATATCACCACCCGGATTACTCATAGTTGTAAATTCACTGATCATTATCTCATCTGCCGAGGCATCATAAATTGCAAAGTTCACCAGTTCAGGGGCATCACCTTGAATGTTCAGTGTACAATAACTGCTGGTATCATCTAAAAAGACGTTTCCAACTCCCCGACACTCAAAATTGACAAATGCTCCTACTTCATCATCTTCCGAAGCCAATTCATTTTCAATTATTACTTCGCAATATGCTACTGTAGAATTTGTATAAATTACTGGTATCCATGGTCGCACATAAGGTTCAGGCTGGCTGAATGTTACTTGCCAGAATACAGATTCCGTATATTCTTCGTCACTTACATCAACTCTGATCGTATATATTCCCGGTAAACTAAAATTTATAGCGATTTCAGATGTAGGATTATTCTGATCAACACCACCGAGGAACCATTGATATTCCAGTTCACTATCAATATCAGAAGCTATAACGCTGAAATTGATCTCAGTCTCTACATCAATCACAATATCCTGTTCCAGGGGTTCAAATCCAGTGATTACAAGCTCGTCATTGACTGGTGTCACGATTATTTCCACGATATCTGATGCCACCAGACGACCCTGATTATCATCTACAACAAAGGTCATCAGCTCGCTGCCAAAATAATTTGCTAATGGATAAAAATTCACCTCTAATCCGTTTATTTCAACATATATTTCCGTATTTCCACTCACTGATAGTGTCAGTTCATCACCCTCAACATCTGTGATAAAATCAGATAAATCTATTTCCAGAGTACTGTCTTCAGCAAACATAACACTCTCCGGCAGGTCTATTTCCGGGGCATCATTTATTGCTGCCACATTTACCTGAGTAACTCCAAAGGCTTGCTGACCTCCCTGATTATCATTTACTAAAAATGCCAGATCTGTTGTTCCATTCCAGTTAGACAATGGTGTCAAGGTGACATCATAACCATCTATCTCGATCAGAATATAACTGTTATCAAACGGAATGATCTCCACAACATCTCCATCTGCATCATAGATATATTGACTGAAATCCAGAGTTTCTGCTATATCTTCTATCATATTGATCGAAATCGGGAGATTTATCTCAGGATCATCATTCACTCCCTGCACCTGAATGATTACATCATCACTGGCTATCGCTCTTCCCTGGTTATCATTAACCTCAAATGTCACAATCTCTTCACCAAACCAGTCTGCCACAGGAGTAAATGTTATATCAAAACCGGAAATCTCAATCTGCATATTCTCAGCAGGCATCGCACTTAAGGTCAAGTTATCAGGATCTGCATCGCTTATATACACAGCAAAATTGGTTTCATAGATATCATCTTCATCAAAGCTGATATTGTCAGGAAGATTTATAATTGGCGCATCGTTTACATTTATTACTGTCAGATAAAATCCTTCGTTGTCAGTTAATCCGCTGGCATCAGTACAGGTGACCACTACCAGTGAAGTTCCATAATAATTAACTGATGGATTTATCAGCAGTTCCAGTGTGGTTTCTGTTAATTCTCCAAAGCTCAGCATCCCATTTATATTGGGATTACTATTGAAAGTCCAGAAATCCAGGTTAGCATTCTCATCCGGATTTGTATAATTGATCAACAGGCTTTCACTGCTTTCTTCCGGTATTTGATAATCCACTATCTCTGCTATTTCCGGAGCTACTGCTACTGCTGTAATATTAATAGTAATCGTTCCATACGCATCTCCATCATCCCCCCAGACTCTGAAACCGATCACGTCCGTGATATCTTCATTCACTGTCGCCTGATAATTACCCAGATAAGTTGTAACCGGCTCATTATATTCAAAGAAACCAAAATCACTTAATATGCCATATTGAGGCAGAGTCGTAATTTCAATGGTCAACTGCTCAATTGGTGCGGTTAGATCAAGCCCATTGAAATCTATCTCGATACCCATACCATAATCTATCTCGAAATTATCGCTGATCGCTAAAGGCTCAAAACGAGTTCCGGTCTCTTCAAATCCTTCCCGGTAAATTCTAATATTGATCAACCTTGATCCATAACCTGCTTCATCATAAATCCGGTAACAGATATAATCTACATCCATGATTTCCGGCATCTCATAATGCAAATCCCACCCAGTAAGGGTATATTCAACACTGAAAGCGCTTAATAGCTCATCTTCACCGCCAGTGAATAATGACTCAAAAACCAGCAATTCATCCGGTGTTTCCACATCATAAATATCACCAGACAGATTATAATCCAATGTATTCTCTGCTATCATGAGATCCCGATTCTGACTTTCGGGACGATCATTTACCGGGCTGATCAGATAATTAAATACAGCCGGCTCCGATACACCACCCTCTGTGTCGGTAACTACAATTTCTACCTGATCATTTCCTGAATAATTTTCCATCGGTTCATAAATCAGATATGCACCCTCAATTACAGCATTTCCATGCTCCCCGGTTTCCGTTATTTCAAAGGCTAGTTCTTCAAATGGATCATTATCATCTATCACCAGCAATTCGACGCTTTTGGTATGATCCTCTGTTACAAGATAACCAGCAGGATTTACGTTTATCTCCGGTGGTGTATTGATTGATGTCACCTGTAAATGTATTGTAAATATTTTATTTAATCCAGCATAATCTTCCGCTCTGAATATCCCTGTTGCCATTCCGGCAAAACCTGCGTTTGGAGTTAAGGTCAATTCACTGCCGGATATATTATATCCCATCTGATTGAGATAGTTGTTTACCAGACTATAAGTTAATATATCTCCATCAGGATCACTGAAATACTCGTCCAGATCAATTAACACCGGCTGATTTTCCAGGGTACCCAGGTTGATATTTGACACTCCTGTCGGTGCATCATTTACCGGATTAACTGTTACGGGAACTTCAACGCTGACCTCTCCTCCGGCATTATCGTTCAAAATTACCCATAACGTACCTGAACCATTCCAGTTTGCCGTGTTACTGCTCAACCTATATATATTATTTGCCAATGCTGATAAAGTTAGATGCTCACTGACACTTAATCCTATCTCAATGCTCATCACACTATTATCCACATCTCCAACTGTTATTGAAAATATGCTGGAAGAATCTTCATTGAACATGATCTCCAAAGGTGAAATTAAAAATGGCAGATCATTTACAGAATTTACCGCAAAGATCACACTGTCTTCTGCAATCGCTCTATCCTGATTGTCGCTGACTATAAATGTAACCGTCGCCTGTCCATTCCAGTTTGCGGGTGGTGTCACTGATACTGTCAAATCTGTTATCACTATCCCCAGAACTCCATTATAATTAGTGGTCAGTGTCAATTCATCTTCATCTGCATCAGTTATATATTCACTGAAATCCACTGTCAACTCTGTATCCTCATCCAGTACGAAAAAGGCTGGTAAATCCATTACTGGGGCATAATTGCTCACTACATTTATCGGCAGCAGATTGGGAGGATAGCCGATATCTCCACCCGGATTTGTCATTGTTGTAAATTCACTCACCATGATCAA
>CAZAHZ010000125.1:0-9704 GCA_964485055.1 uncultured Candidatus Cloacimonadota bacterium | reverse complement strand
ATTCAAATATATCCCCTATCGGGGATAAATACATAATAAAAATTGAACAGTCTCTTTCGGGGTGATGCCAGTCAGTAAAAGAAAGAGATTGACAAGGTGGAGGGGAATTAGAATTTTGAATTATATATTCTAAATTCAGGAGATATTATGATAAATCAGAAAAAGAGAATACTCTCAGCTACGAGTAAACTCATCCGGCATTTCGGAGTCAAGAAGACGAGCATAGAAGACATTGCGGTAGAAGCAGGGATGTCCAAGGCAAATATATATTATTATTTTAAGAACAAGGAGGAGATCTTTACGAAAGTGATATTGATAGAGAGCAGATTACTTCAAAAGAAGATATTAGAGGAGATATCCTCAGAGACACAGATGACAGAGATGTTAATAAAATATATATATTGCCGTTTTGAATATTTCAGTGAATTGAAGGCAAAATATCCGTTTCTCTTTAAGGAATTTTACAGTCAAACCGGAGGAATAAGTGAGATTCGCCGGAGTTTTTATCGATTTGAGGAAGAGACGATCAGAAATATATTAAGCAGCCTGGAAGTGGACAGGGAAGTATATTTATCAATCCTGAAGACGCTGATCATAGGATATGAATTTCGATTAATAACAGGCGAGCCGATCGGCGAAATTTTTGAAGAAATAAAGCAGGAAATAAAAGCAATCAAAAACTTAAATACAGATCGCATAATTAAGGAGGCATAAATTGGATAAATTAAGAGGTTTTCGCTTAGGCGACTTAGAGATATCGTTGCCAATCGTACAAGGTGGAATGGGCGTGGGGATATCACTGGCGAATTTAGCAAGTGCAGTAGCAAATGAAGGCGGAATAGGAGTAATATCCTCGGTAGGATTAGGGATGTTAGAGCGATATGGCGGTAAAGGTGGCAGCCGGGCAAATATAGAGGGATTACGGGCAGAAATACAAAAGGCGAGGAAATTAACTTCCGGGATAATTGGCGTCAACATCATGGCAGCATTGAGTGATTTTGGTAAAATGTTGAAGACAGCAATCCAGGAGCAGGCAGATATAATCTTTATTGGAGCAGGAATGATCCTTAAACTGCCGGAAGAAGTAAATTTACCGCTACTTTCGACTGTTAAGTCCAAAATAGCCCCGATCGTATCATCAGGACGGGCAGCTAATATCATCTTCAGTTACTGGGATAAGCACTACAATCGTCTGCCGGATGCCGTGGTGGTGGAAGGACCTCTGGCAGGGGGACATTTAGGATTTAAACGAACAACTTTAGATAATCCTGAAAACACCTTAGAGGAAATCCTGATATCAGTAAAAAAAGTAATCAAGGAATTTGAAGAGAAATACCGTCAGAAAATTCCGATAATAGCGGGTGGTGGACTTCATAGTGGTGAAGATATAGCTCACATCTTAGAAAAAGGGGCAGATGCCGTTCAGATGGGAACGCGATTTGTCGCCACTGATGAATGCGATGCTTCGGCGGAATTCAAGCAGACTTATATAAATTCCAAACCTGAAGATATAGTAATCATAGATAGTCCGGTAGGCTTACCAGGGCGGGCAATCAACTGCCAATATCTGCAAGAAGTACATAACGGAGTGCGTAAGCCGATAGATTGCCGCTGGAAATGCTTAAAAAATTGTGATTATCGAGAGGCACCGTATTGCATAGCGAGGGCACTGACGAATGCACAGCAGGGAAAACTGGAGGAAGGATTTGCTTTTTGCGGAGCTAATGCTCATAAGATCACGGGATTAGTGAAGGTAAAGGATCTAATAAATTCACTAAAGCGTGAAGTAGAAGCTGCCTTTGAAAAAATCCAGACAGTAGATACTAGCCAGGGATAAAAATTTATTACGGCTCTGGTTGACATTAATCAGCTCAAAAAATATTTTAGGATAAATATTTAAAGGAAGATTGATGTTACATCAGATATTAGTCAATAAGCAGTTAGTGCTGGCTTCAGCTTCACCGCGTCGGAAAGCGATCTTTGAGATGCTCAATCTCAAAGCGTTGATATTTCCGGCATTAGTGGAAGAAGACTCGGAAAGTAATGTACCACATTATCTAGTGCAAACTCATGCAAAAATAAAGGCAGAATTTGTGGCGAGTAAGATGCCTTATGATACAATAGTGGTGGGAGCGGATACCATAGTTTATATAAACAATAATGTACTGGGGAAACCGGGAGATAAATATGAGGCTTATGAATATCTGAGCCAGCTTTCGGGATCGAAGCATAATGTATATACGGGCATTGCGATATGTTATAAGAATCAGACGAGGACAGCTTATGCGCGGAGTCTGGTAGAATTTTGCCCAATGAGTCCTTTGGAAATTGAAACTTATATAGAAACAGGAGAGCCTCTTGATAAGGCGGGAGCATATGGGATACAGGGTTATGGTTCACAATTTATCAAAAAGATAACGGGATGCTATTTTAATGTGATGGGCTTTCCGGTTTCAACATTTTACCAGCTTGTGCAGGAAATTATTGTCACCTGAGGAGGTGAATATGAAAGTTTATTATAATTGCCAGATCATAACGATGAACAAACAGATAGAAACTGCGGGAGCATTAGCAGTAGAAAACGGCAGGATAGTGGAATTATACCATTCCAAGCCGGATATAGAAGCCGAATATATAGATTTGAAAGGTAATTTTGTTTTGCCCGGTTTTATAGATACGCACACACACAGTGCTTCAGGGGGATTATACAGCATGGGGGAAAATCTGTCGGGTAGTGACTGTCTGGCAGAAGTATTTGGGCGTTTATATACAGCAAAACCATTAGGTAATAAAGTAATCGCCTGGCATCTGGATGAAACAGAGTTGAAAGAGAAGCGATTTCCCACCGCAAAGGAACTGGACTGGATATATCCTGATAAAGAAGTTCTGATCCGGAGAGTGGACGGGCATTCCTGCGTGATCAATACTAAAGCGGCAAAACAGATAGCAGCCATCCAGCCATTGAGAACAGATTTTGACGGGACTTTTCGCAGAGGTGAGAATGACCAGATCGTTAACTGGTTTCACAGTAGTATTGATGATGAGACGATACTGAAATCTTATAAGAATGCAGCGACTCAAGCTATTAAATATGGGCATACAACAATACATACAATGGTCGGGGATGGACATCAGAGCTTGGGACACTACGAATTGATCAAGGCAAACCTGGGAAATTATCCTGTTGAATTCATTCTTTACCCTCAGTGTTTTAATATAGATGCTGCGCTGGAAGTGGGCGCCAGGCGTCTGGGAGGGTGTATTCTGGCGGATGGGTCTTTTGGATCGCATACCGCAGGACTTTTTGAGCCTTATACGGATCAGCAGGATAATTATGGAGTACTGTATCATGAAGATGAACACTGGAAAAGAATAATCAGCAGGGCACATGCGGAAAATCTGCAGTTTGCCGTGCACTGCATTGGAGATAGAGCGATCAGCCAGATACTGAAGTTTTATGAAATGGTTCAGAAAGAAGACCCGAAGGATCTGCGTCATATTTTGATCCATAATGAACTAACCAGCGACGAAATGATCGTAAGAATGGGGAAAAGCAATATTGTAGCAGCGATGCAGCCGATGTTTGACCGTTTGTGGGCAGGAGAAGGCGGATTGTATGAGCATGTGCTTGGGAAGGAACGAACTGCGAGGACAAACCGGCTTCGCAGCCTGAGGGACAGCGGAGTGATCATCGGTGGCGGTTCGGACTGGTATGTGACAGAGATGGATGCTCTGGCAGGTATAGACGCAGCCGTGCGGATGCATAATCCGGCAGAGCGGTTGACAGCTTATGAAGCAATTGAGCTATATACTTCCAAAGCAGCATATATATCTCATGATGAGGACAGGATCGGACAGTTAGCTCCGGGCTTTCAGGCGGATTTTGTGGTGCTGGAAAAGAGTCCGCTTGAAGCTGATGATATTGCTGGTATAAAAATTATTGATGTTTTTAAGAAGGGAGAATGTATAAGCTGACAAAGCTTCTGTAAACGCAATGAACGCAGTAAACATTGTTAACGGTGTTTACTGCGTTCACTGATAAAAAGAGAAAGCCCCTCAGAAATCTGAGGGGCTTTTCATTATGCAATCCTAAGATTATTTCATCAGGATCATTTTTTTGGTGCTGGAGTATTTACCTAATTTCATGTTGTAGAAATAAACTCCGGAGCCAACTTTTTGACCTCTATCATCGTTACCATTCCAGATAATGTCATGATAACCGGCATCCATATAACCATTGACCAGGGTACGAACCTTCTGACCACGGATATTATAGATATCAAGGCGAACCTGCCCAGCTTCCTGGAGCGACATCTTGATAGTAGTTTCAGGATTGAACGGGTTCGGGTAGTTACCAGCCAGTTCTGTAACAGTAGGCAACTCATTAACATCACTCGGAGCAAGTTCAACCGACATAATGTCTGATGTAAAATCATCACTATAGACCGCAGCTACACCATAGGAGTGATCACCGGTAACATTCATGAAGATATAGGAAACTTCATCAATATCAAGCCCATCATCCCATAATAAATCATCCTGATAGACATTAAAACTGGTGAGGAAGTAGCGTTCAAGGCGTGTATTCATAGCAGCAGGACCCTGATTTCTGAGTGATAATCCATTATGATCTGCAGTAACGAAGTCCGGAACTAGAGGAGTTTCAGGTGCATGTGCAAGAGGTAATGGACGTGTAGCACCAGCAACCCAGACTTGAATATTCCAGTTATAATCAAGCCCGTAACTACTAAGAGCAGCCCAGGCGCCACCGCTCATGCTGATCATATCACCGAAACCGGCAATAGCAGGACCAGCATCACAACCGGCAGGAAATTCGCCTGCTGGCTGATTAGTAATTGAGTAGCCAATCCAGAGTTCAGTGCTGGAATCAATAGTGATCGGAGTAGTGAAGTAAACTTCGTTCCAGGCATCAATAGTAGGAGTAACCGGCTGACTGAGAATTTCGGTAGCTGCATTAGCACCAGTCCAGGCTTTTAAAGTATAAGTGCTGGTAACACCGCAGGGGAAGTAGTTTATCTTGGTAATCTGGTCGCCATCGTAATCAGCAAGATCACCAGCCGCCCAACGGGCAGCAACAGCAAATGAACCGGCAGCGGTCAAGCCAATGCTATCATCATTCATACCACTATCATAGTGAACCCATTCACCAGTTTCACCACCAATTTCCGGTGGGTCCCACTCCAACATGACGTAAGCCGGATTAGCAAGATGATGAGCTGTAACGTTCATAGGTTCATCCTCCTGAACAGTGACAACCACAACATCGGAATCCGTATATTCACCATCACTTACAACAAGAGTAAATGAATAATCCGTTTCCTGGGTAACCTGCGGAGCAGTAAAGGTAGGCATTACAGCACTGGGGTTGTTAAGTGTGATACCAGCAGGAGCTGTCCAGGCGTAGGTGATAACATCGCCATCAGGATCAAAAGATGCAGAGGCATTGAGAGTAACAAGTGCACCGTCACGAACCGTCTGGTCAGCACCGGCGTCGGCTACTGGGGGTAAGTTATCAATATAAGTAAATTCGATAGTTGCTATTCCAGATAACCCTTCGTCATATTCAGCGATAACGCCAGCAACATAGGTAGTGCCATCAATTAAACCTCCAAGCAGATATTCTGTTACAGTAACATCAACATATCCCTGGAATTCCTCATACAGAAATACACCATAACCCAGGAGTTCACGTTCAGGACGAGCATCTCCTATTAAAGCGAAAATAGTGTCACCGAAATAGTCGGCAACAGTATCATCACCGTCTAAGAGACCGGGCCAGCCACAGGTTGTGAAAACGGTGCTGGCTGTCTGAATAGCAACATTATTACCAGTGTAGGTAGAATAACTGCTGCCATTGGCATTCGGCGTAAGATAATCTACATAAACACCGTCACGTTCAGCAGAATAAATATCCTGGCACAAGACGTTAAGACCATCGGTATAACCGGCACCATCAATATCTATAGTTACAGGTCCACCCTGAGATTCACCGATAGTAATTGCATCCTGAACGGCGCTGGCAACACCAAGATAGGCATTGGGGAATTGGTTAGTAGTGAAATTGCCAGCAGCGGGATAACGATCCCAGAGGTAATCATGAGCACTGAGCATTAATTTTCCGCCATTATCAATATAAATTCCCAATTGTACTTCATCTGTTGTACTGAGCGTATATGATGATTGCCACTGCTCTCCGCATTCCCAGATAACAAGCGCGTAATCTCCCATATAGGCAGCATCTGGTCCGTTATCACCAGAAGTTTCTATTTCATAGACATCATAATCAAGTTCCAGTTCAACAAAGATAGCATCATAATAAGGAACAGTATCAGTGAAAGCAAGATCAATACTGCCATCATCATCAACCAGCAGAATTCCGCCAGCTACACCACCCATAGGCGGATCCCAGGTAAACAGAGCATTCCCGGCATCCTGATTTTCTACAGCAAGGTTTGTGGGAGGATTAAGCGGAATGAGAACGTCCATAACAGTGACAATAAGGTTATCTGAACTGTTAAGAGAGCCATCGCTGACTGTGAGAGTAACTGTAAACTGAGTATCTTCATCAACATCTGGCGCTGTAACAACAGGAGTCATAGAGGTGGGATCATCAAATGTAAGTCCGGCACCGGTCCAGAGGAAGGTGATGGGATCACCATCAGGATCATAAGAGCCAGAACCATCCAGTGTAACAGTCATATTTTCCCAGACACTCACGTCATCACCGGCATCGGCAATAGGTGGCATATTGGGAGGAACGACAGTAATTACAACCTGATCAGGGGCTGAAGAGCCATCATCGTCTGTTACTATCAGGTCGAAAGTATAATCCATAACCATTGTCAGTACAGGGGCAGTGAAGGTTGGCATGATTGCTGAAGCATTATTAAGCGTGATGCCAGCCGGAGCAGTCCAGGCATAGGTGAGAGCATCACCATTCATATCAAATGAGCCGCTGCCATCAAGAGTTACCAGGTCACCACCAATCACTGACTGATCTTCACCGGCATCAGCAATTGGAACATACTGAATACCTATGTCATTAATAGTGATTACACCATCAATCTGGTTTTCATCCAGCATATAAGTGCTGTTATATTTGAAATCCCAGAGGTCAAGAGTGGTTTCACCAATGCCATGTGCAGTGAAATTAAAGAATGCTATTGGTCCTTCACCTTCCAGATTCAAGTAATGCATATAAGCAAAACTAAGAACACCGGGTTCAATCAAGTTACCAAGAATTGAACCACCAGTGGTGATAGTATTATCTAAAACAACATCATTCCAGGTGAGATAATTAGTATCAAAAGTTATCTTACCCTGGAAAGAAATCACATTCCAGGAAATATCTACAATTGAGGTATTAAGTGCTACATCAAATTCCGTGCCATCATCAACTGAAATGCTTTCTATGGTAAGAACGGAATTTGCAAAATCAACGACACTGACGATAACTTCATCCGAAGCTGAGATTCCGCTAACATTATCCTCAATAGTAAAGGTCATTGCCTCAGACCCAATCCAGGTATCGCTGATAAAGGTAACTTCAAAACCACTGATAGTGATACCAATATTTGTGTTACCCGTAACAGTCATTTCCAAATCATCCGGATCAATGTTCAGATAAGTAATGTATTCTTCGAAGTCAATCATAACAGAAGATTCAGTAACCAGGCTAAGTGATCCCGGTAAATCCATTTCCAAAACAGGGTCCGGTAATGTAACCAGGATTTCAACATCATCTGAGGCAATCAGACGTCCTCGCTGGTCATCAACTGTAAATGTAACAATTTCAGATCCTGTCCAGTCAGCGGGAGCACTCATATCAACCATTAAACCGGTAATATCAATCATAATATCCGTATTTCCAGAGCAATAAAGAATGAGATCATCACCATCAACATCATTAACATATTGAGTAAAATCAACATTCAGTGTTTCATTGGTAATAAAACTGAACATGTCAGGTAATTCAATTTCAGGTGCATGATTATCCAGAGGAGTAACTTCTACCATACCGTCAACCAGGTTTGTTATGTCGGTCTGGTTATATCTGAAGGAATAAATATGCAAATCAGTAGAACCACCCATACCAATAGCCTGGAATTCAATATTACACAATGAACCCACGCCGGACAGACTTAAATAGTGAGCATAAGCAACTCTGACATGTCCGGGTTCCATTTCATTAGCAATAATTGATCCGCCATTGGGTACATCACCCATTGAGAAGCCTTCATAGGCAATCACTTCGGGGTCAAAATCAAGATCGAACTGGAAGGCAATTACTGACCATTCGATATCTATAGGAGATGTTGAAACCGCTATTTCAAAGAAATCAAGTTCATCTACATCAGCGCTGCCAACGGTAATCATGCTTTCTTCAAATACCCAGATATTCATAACGGTTACTATAACTTCGTCAGGATTGGAATCATCTATACCATCATTAACAACAAGTGTGAAAGTATATTCCACATCCATATCAACATCAGGAGCAGTAAAAGTAGGCATAATAGCAGTTGGATCATCAAGTGTGATACCAGCCGGAGCTGTCCAGAGGTAAGTTAAATCACTACCTTCAGGATCAAATGAAGCACTTCCATCTAAAGTAACCAGGTCGCCTTCAATAACTTCCTGATCAATACCTGCAACCGCTGTAGGTGGCAGATTTCCACCAGTTTCAACAGTGAACACAAATGGATCAAATCCATCTCCAACCACCTGATCGGCTACAAAGTCTATAGTTTCTGCCACTTCATAAACATCATCGGTCGCAGCATCGTAATACATAAATTCTACTACTTCTCCACTGGTTTGATCACTGTAAACCTCTGGTAAGAAAAGAACATGATCAAAGTATTCAATATACTGCAAAGAATTATTACTTTCCTGGGCAATACCGCGGCATACATCATCGACAAAACAACCCAGCATACCGGTAGTAACATCAACTTCAATACCATTTAACATAACGATTCCCCAAATAGAAAAGCTATATTCAAAATCGGGAGGATTGATCGTCCAGTCAGGTATATCACGAGTTTTATTGCTGTTTACAAAGTTATTAGCTGAAATAATCTCTGTGGTCTTTGAGGCTACTGTGAGGGGTTCAGGATAATTCAATTGCTCGGGTGCATCCATTTTCAGCATATAACCACCAAGTGGCTGCAAGGTTGTTAAACTACCCAACCAGCCGGGTCCTGTATAATACATCGCACTCTGAGTCTGACTCTTGATGTTGGTACCATTTTCCAGTGAAGCCAGAGCATAATTGATATTCTCCAATGCCTGCGGGGCATAAGATATCCAGTTCCAGCCTGCGGTCAGATTATAAGTAATCTCTGCAATATCAACGGGTATTCCGGTATATTCCAGAGTTGAAGGATTATTTACACCTAATTTATAGAAGGTATTGTTATTGATTGTGCTTAATGATCCCAGCCAGCCTGGACCAGGATAATAGATCGCACTTTGTGTCTGACTTTTAATATTAGTTGCGTTATTGCCAATTGAAGCCAGCACGCCATTAGTGGTCATGTCTTCACCGGTTACATTGAGTGAGAACCAGTTCCAGCCAGGAACCATAGCTTTGGTGATGTCAATAGTAGTTATAGTGGAAGCATGGAAAACAAAAGGATTATTACCATCTCCAACTACCATGTCCGCAACAAAATCTATAG